>JAQUUF010000050.1 GCA_028693975.1 Acidaminococcaceae bacterium | reverse complement strand
TATTTCAGCTATTTTCTTTTTAAGATAAGTTTTGCCTTGGCTAACTTCCACAAAATCGAATTTAGGCGCTCGAATACTGAAATAAGCAGCATAAAACTCCTTGGGATGATGCACCTTGCAATAAGCAATACGATAAGCCATCAAAACATAAGCCGTAGCATGAGCCTTAGGGAACAAATATTGGACGGTATGACAAGACTTGATATATTGCTCAGAAACATGTGCTTGATGCATAGCATCTAATTGTGCCTCCGACAAACCATTCTTCTTGGCTTTGCCCTTACGGCAAGCTTCCATAATGTCAAAAGCAGTCTTGGGCTCCACTCCCTTATCAATTAAATAGGTCATAATATCATCACGTGTAGAAATTGTTTCTCCCGTGGGGAACCCGGCATGAATCAAATCCTGAGCATTATTCAGCCACACATCCGTACCATGGGAGTAACCACTAATGCGCAATAAATCCGTGAAATTCTTAGGTTGAACTTCATAAAGCATCTCGCGAACAAATTTAGTACCACATTCTGGAATACCAAAAGTCCCCACCTTACTGCCAATAGCTTCCGGTGTAACCTTAAGAGCATCGGTACTTGAGAATATACTCATAGTTTCTGCGTCACCGATAGGAATCGTTCTTGTATCCATGTGCAGCAAATCATCTAAACGCTTAATCATAGTTGGGTCATCATGACCCAGAATATCTAGTTTGACAACACGGTCATTAAACCTATGAAAATCAAAATGTGTAGTTATGATATCGCTTTTGGGGTCATCTGCCGGATGCTGCACCGGTGTAATATAGTGAACATCTAAGTTACGTGGAATAACAACAATACCTCCAGGATGCTGTCCTGTTGTTCTTTTGGTACCTACCAACCCGGGAATAAGGCCATTAATAAACGCTCTCCTGACCTTTTTGCCATGTTCTTCAAAATACTTAATAATGTAGCCATAGGCAGTCTTATCAGCTAGGGTACCAACAGTACCAGCTCTAAATACATTATCACGCCCAAAAAGTTCTTCTGTATATTTGTGCGCTCTCGGTTGATATTCACCAGAGAAATTCAAGTCAATATCTGGGACCTTATCACCCTTAAAGCCCAAGAATACGGCAAAAGGGATATCATGTCCATCTCTTACCATATCGCTACCACAATGGGGGCAAGCTTTGGTTGGTAAATCAAAACCAGAGCCGACGGTACCATCTGTGAAGAACTCGGTATGACAACACTTGGGGCAGCGATAATGAGGCCGCAGAGGATTAACCTCTGTAATATTAAGCATGGTGGCCACAAAAGAAGAACCTACGGAGCCTCGCGAGCCTACCATATAGCCATCGTCATTAGATTTTTTTACTAATAAATGTGCAATGTAATACAAGACTGAAAAGCCATTACCGACAATGGAATTAAGTTCCAAAGTCAAACGATCAGCCACTATTTGCGGTAACTCGGGACCATAGAGCGCATGAGCTTTGGCATAGACAAGTTCTTCTATCTTCTCTTCCGCACCCGGTATAATAGGAGAATAGAGCTGGTCATCATCTGGTACCGGTTTAATTTTCTCCACCATATCAGCTATTTTATTAGTGCTCTCTACAACTACTTCTTGTGCTGCCGCCGCGCCCAAATAGGAAAACTCTGCCAACATTTCTTCCGTGGTCCTAAAGAACAACGGTGCTTGCTCCTCTTCCTTCTTAGCTAGCGCCTTACTGCTTTTGTGGAATCTATTGTATTGCAATATTTGGCGCAAAAGCCCATCTTCCGGATTAAGAAAATGGACGTCACAGGTCGCAACGATTAATTTATTTAATCTTTTGGCCAGCTGATAAATAGTTTTGTTATTATTCTGCAAATCTTTCAATGAGGTGATTTGCGGATAGCGCAGATCATCAATAAGATACTTATTATTCCCTATCGGTTGAATCTCTAGGTAATCATAGAATTGGGCTATTTCTTCCAATTTTTGGTTATCAAGGCCATTTAAAATCCCCTGATACAATTCTCCTGCGGAGCAAGCAGAACCAACTATAAGCCCATCTCGATATTGATTAATGAGATTTTTAGTTATCCTCGGCATTGGTTCACGGCGCTTACCCGATGCCTTACCAAAATAGCGCAGATTACTCAAAGATACCAAGCGGTAGAGATTACGCAACCCAATAACATTTTTGGCCAAAATTATGATATGGTGATAATGGTCAGTTGCCTTACCTGACCACAGATAACCTTCTAAACCATAGATAATTTTAAGATCAAGCTTGTTTTTCTTCACTTCTTCATACGCAAAAGGAAAACCTTGCAAAACGCCATGGTCAGTAATAGCTACTGCTTTGTGTTTCCATTTCGCAGCAGTCTTAACTAATTGGTCAATATGCGTGATAGCGTCCATCTTGCTCATAACTGTATGACAATGCAGCTCCACTCTAGGCACAATTGCATGGTCAGCGCGTGCCTCTTTTTGACCAAGCATAATGCTTTTGACGCGTGCCATAACTAGTTCGTCACCTTCGTATTTATCAATGGCCACGTCACCCATGAACTTAACCGGAGTGCCCACGGGAATGCTCTCCATTAGTTTGTCACAATCTTGATGATTTTTACGTAATTCTTTGAGAGGGTCCAAATTCCCCTCTTCTTTTTTGCGATGCAAAAAATCGCCAAAACGAATTTTGGCCAAAAGTCCGTCGCTATCGTCCTTTAAGGAGATAGAAAGCATGACTGCACCGGTTTTCAGTTCTCTAACTGCCAAGTCAGTAACTTCGCCTTCAACTACTACATTTGCTTCCTCTTCAACTAAGGAACCCATAGCAACCGGATTTTTAGCAATCTTTCTACCCATTATTACGCCATTTTTATTAGTGTTTTGTGTAGAAGAAGGTAACCTGACAATATTATCTTGATAATCTATATCATAGTCGGTAGCAATATCCTCCGGCTCTTGCGCTTCCTCAATCGCGCTAGCTACCATTAGAGGACGCACCTCAAAAATTACTTTACCTAAAGAACAAGCAGCGGCAAGACGTTCTGCCACTGCTGCATAGATACTGCTATTATCTTTTTTCCCTTTGTTGCAGCCAAAAATGCGCCAAGACTTATTTGCTTCATCTACGTCAACATACTCAAGCTCCAGCTCCTCAAGTGCCTCCATCTGTTCTGAAGCCAAATTTAGCGAGCGCAACGAAGCATAAAAATCTTCGCTCTTAGGAAAAATTTTGTACCTTTTCTGCATAGAAAAACTCACCGCTCCTAAATAACATTTTCAATAGAATCAACACAAGGCAAGTTATTCAAATCACCTATAATTTCGTTAGTATTGTATTCTTTGTTAATCTTCAAATACAAATCGACCAAAACGAGATCTTTCAACTTATCATTTTTGACATTTATGGTTCTAACTTTGACCTGCTTATCAGCCAAGTAAGCTAAAATAGTGGGGATTGATTCAGGGTCATTTTTGACTGCTACCCTAATATAGCGGCGCTCAAGGCGACCTGTTCCAGGCAGCCTCTTCTCCCAACCATGAAAAGTAACTAAGGTAATCATAGTAATAACAGTCGCAACAATACCAATTAGCATAAAGCCACTGCCAACCGCCAAGCCTACGGCTGAAACCATCCATAAGCTAGCCGCTGTAGTCAGCCCTCTAACTGTCATGCCCTCATGCAAGATTGTGCCAGCACCTAAGAAACCGATACCGCTAACGACTTGAGAGGCTATTCTGCTCTCATCCCAATTATTACCTCCGCCACGAGGGTCAAAACCATATAGAGAAATAAGCATAAAAAGTGCAGACCCGGTACAAACCAGAATATGGGTTCTTAAACCCGCCGGCCTGTCGCCACTGCCACGTTCCATACCTACAATGCCACCCAAAAGAGCCGCTAGGCAAAGCCGTACTATCATCTGCCATGTAATTGTATCTAGCATAACTCCCCTAACCTCCTATCAAAGCGCGGCTAAAAGTGACTTTATTTTATCAATGTATTGAGAATCTAAGTCCACCATTTCCACACTGCCAGTTTTTCTAGCTTTCACTTCTAATTTACCTTCGGCCAAACCTTTGGGGCCTACAACGACACGCAAGGGATAGCCAATAAGGTCAGCATCTTTAAACTTTACTCCAGGCCTTTCATCTCTGTCATCTATAACCGTCTCGATACCTGCTTGGCATAATTGTTGATATACTTCTTCCGCCTTAGCCACAGAAACTGCATCTTTCATTTGCACAGGTACAACAATAACTGCATAGGGAGCAATAGATACTGGCCAAATAATGCCATCCTTGTCGTTATATTGCTCAATGGCAGCAGCCATGGTCCTACTCACACCAATGCCGTAGCAGCCCATAACCATGGGTTGTTCTTTGCCTGCTTCATCCAAATATGTTGCTTTCAAAGCAGAACTGTACTTGGTAAACAGTTTAAATACTTGCCCTACCTCTATGCCACGAGCAACCTTAACGGGCGCTCCGCAATGAGGGCAAGGATCTCCTTCTTGCATCAAGCGAATATCAGCTACAATGGTTGCTTTAAAATCACGTTCAGGATTAGCATTCACATAGTGTACACCAACCTTGTTAGCGCCACAACAAACATTATGCATCTTCATGACAGTATTATCTATCAAGACTATAGTCTTAGTGGTGTCCATACCTACCGGTCCCATAAAACCACCAACGGTCTGTGCTGCTGTCAGCATTTCTTCCGGAGCCATTTCCACTTCCGGAACACCGCAAGCATTAGCAACTTTTATCTCATTAACCTCATGGTCGCCACGAACAAAGCAAAGAATCAAGCCCTTTTCAGACTTAAAAGCCACAGCTTTGACGCTTTTAACAACAGGCAAATGCAGGAATTCACAAACCGCCTCTATCGTCTTGCAGTTAGGTGTTTCCACTTCCTTGAGTGCCTGCATCTCTTCTGCAGCAGCTTCAAGGGGGAAAAGCTCCGCTTTTTCTACATTGGCAGCATATTGACATTTTTCGCAATAAACAATCTCTGCTTCACCACTATCAGCAATAGCCATAAATTCGTGAGAACCACTACCACCAATTGCACCGGAGTCTGCTTCTACCGGGCGGAAATTCAAGCCACAGCGAGAGAAAATATTAGTATAGGCATCATACATTTTGTTGTAGGCAACATCTAGGCCTGCTTCATCTCTATCAAAAGAGTAAGAATCCTTCATGATAAACTCTCTGCCACGCATCAAGCCAAAACGCGGTCTGCGCTCATCACGATATTTATTTTGAATTTGATACACATTAAGCGGTAATTGACGATAAGAACGCACATCAGCACGAATCAAAGTCGTCACTAATTCCTCGTGAGTAGGACCAAGGCAAAATTCTCTATTGTGTCTATCTTTGAGGCGGAACATCTCATCCCCATATACACTCCAACGACCGCTTTCTTGCCAAATCTCTGCTGGCTGCACAATAGGCATTAATAATTCCTGTGCCCCTGCTTTGTCCATTTCCTCACGTACAATTTGCTCAATCTTCTTTAATACGCGTAAAGCTAAAGGCAAATATGTATACATACCCCCTGCAGCTTTACGAATAAAACCAGCCCTCAGCATTAATTTGTGACTGATAACCTCTGCCTCAGCCGGAACTTCTCTTAAAGTCGGTGCATACATTTCAGAAATACGCATTATTTTATCTTCCTCTCAGTAATTATTTTGTCTATCTCAGCAAACAACTCCGGAATTAACTGCTCTTCCGTTACCTTCTTAATGATTTCACCCTTTTTAAAAACCAAACCTTCACCCTTACCGCCTGCTATGCCTACATCTGCTTCGCGCGCCTCCCCGGGGCCATTAACAACACAACCCATAACAGCTACGGTAATCGTTTCTTTGATATTAGCCAAATGCTGCTCTACAGTAAGAGCAACCTTCTCCAAATCAATAGAAGTGCGTCCGCAAGTAGGACAAGAAATTAAGGTTGGCCCATATTTTCTTAGACCTAAGGCTTTGAGAATCTGGTAGCCTACTTGAACTTCTTTGACAGGGTCTCCTGTCAAAGAAACACGGATCGTATCACCGATACCCTCGGCTAACAAGGCGCCAATTCCTACAGCAGATTTAATAATTCCTGAATTAATAGTACCCGATTCGGTAATGCCCACATGCAAAGGATAATCACACTCTTGCGCCATCTTTCTGTAAGCCGCCAAAGTTAAAGGTACATCATGCGCCTTTAAAGAAATTTTCAAATTAGGATAATCTAGCTCTTCCAAAATATGAATATGTCTCCACGCCGCCTCAACCAGTGCCTCCGCGGTAGGATGTCCATATTTGGCTAGCAAATCCTTGGGCAAAGAACCAGCATTAACACCGATACGAATTGGCACCAATTTTTCTTTGGCCGCGGCTACTACTTCAGCTACCTTATCTGTGCCGCCAATATTTCCCGGGTTAAGCCGTAATCCGTCAACGCCCGAAGCAATTGCAGCTAGTGCTAGCTTATAGTCAAAATGAATATCGGCAATCAAAGGAATAGTAATTTGTTGCTTGATCTCAGCCAGAGCCTGAGCTGCCTCCATAGTAGGAACAGCGCAACGAATAATATCACAGCCTGCCGTTGTCAAATCAGCAATCTGTGCCACAGTGCTGGCAACATCTTCTGTTTTGGTATTGGTCATAGATTGAACTGCAATGGGATTATCCCCACCTATGGCTACATTTCCAAGAGACAAAACTCGTGTTTTTCTTCTTTGCATGTAAATTCTCCTTATAACCTGCTAATATCTTTCATGGTAGAGAAAACAGCCAAGGCTAAAATTAGTCCTAACCCTATCATTTGTATAGCATTCATATATCTGGGAGCCAACGGCTTACCCCTAATACCTTCCACCAGTAAAACCACAAAATGTCCACCATCTAGAGCCGGCACCGGCAACAAATTAAACACGGCCAGATTAATGCTCAAGAGAGCCATAAAGCTTAATAAAGGCATTAATCCTTTTTCGGCTATATTACCGGCCATCTGAGCCACACCAATTGGTCCAGCTACTTCTGCCGGGTCTTTCCCTGTAATAATACGTGATAAGCCGCGCACCATAGTTTTAACAATCTCTTTGGTATAGGTCAAAGACATTTTGCCCGCAGTGACAACACCTACGCGCTCTTGCACGAACTTAGGAGAAACGCCAATTAATGGCCTTTGCGCTTCTTTGTTGAATTCAGCCGCCATTTTATACTCAGTTACCTTATTGCCTCGCTCTACTTGCAGCGCAACCTCTTGCGTACCAGCAGCTCTTAGCTTGGTGACCACACTGGTCCAATCCGCTGTCTTCTCTCCATTAATGGCAAGAATCTTATCACCTGTCATCAAGCCAGCACGAGAGGCGGCCTGTCCCGTCATAATAGTGCCAATAATCGGTTCTTTGGACGGCTGTTCCAAACCTGTAGTCACAAAAATCAAAAAGAATAAAAAGATTGGTAGCAAAATATTCATAATGGAGCCAGCCAAGATAACCAACATTCTAGATAATATTGGCTTCGAGGAAAAGCCATTTTCCACTTCTTCCTCTCCCGGTTCCATACCAGCTATCTTATTATAACCGCCTAGCGGTATGCATCTTAAGGAATACGTCGTGTCTCCTTGCTTGGTTTGGTAGATTAAAGGTCCAAATCCGATAGCAAATTCATCGACACGCATGCCGGTTAATTTGGCCGTCAAAAAATGGCCTAATTCATGTACTGTAACCAAAACGCCAAAAACAAGTATGGACGCCAAAATTGTTAACATACTTTCCTCCTATAATTGCTGAGCTA
>JAQUUF010000049.1 GCA_028693975.1 Acidaminococcaceae bacterium | reverse complement strand
AGCGGGCTTCTCAGCCTGCCACCTTATCCGGTCTAAGCACTTCTTATGAGTGTTTATCCTCCGATGAACAGTGTAAATTCTAGCAATTAATCTTCCCTTTGTCAAGCATGTTAATACTTGGATACAGGATTTGTTACTCCAAGGGAGCACCAGCTTGCACTTTAATATCTTTGATTTTAACAAAGCGGCACAAGCCTTCTTTGGTAACATTATTACTGAAATCTTCAAAGTAAACATGCCGCAACGCCCTGTTCATCAAAGTAATTGGTGGCAAGGTCACAACCTGCACCTGATGCGCTGCCTCTTTGTGAATAAAAGCTAAGCGGATATCATTCTCTAGCATCATGGCATGCATGATAACCAAAGCCGCCACTACAGTAAAAAGCCCTATGGTCGCACCGCCCAGGCATAAGCCCCTAGCTGCTACGCCCTGCAAAAACACTTGTCTCAGCTCTGGCATACGCAAGAGCGCTGCCACACCTATAATTATAATTGCCACGGAGCTAAAAGTAGCTCTAGCGGGGAAAGTAGGCGCTGCTATCATCACAAAATTATTAAAGAGTGCTAAAACAAATAAGAAAGCACTGTAATGAATTGCCGGATACTTATCCCAAACTTGTTTAGCCTTAACGCGTGAATTCAATTGGCGCAAGTACTCTGAGGTCAAGCCCAGTTTGGCCTTCAGCAAAGAATAGAAAAAGAAAATACAGAGCCAATAAATCGCCATTTCTTCGAACCCAGCCATCACATTAGAGAACAAATGAACGGTATTTTTCTTCACCAGATTAAGTGGCGTAAGAACATTAGCAATTAGAAAATCTCTAATACTGGCGGCAATAAAACCACCGTTAAAATATGAATAAACCAGCGCCACAATAACTAGCACCATAATCACTCTGCCTTGGGCAAACCCAGTTGTCGGTGCAAAGGCAACAAGACCCCCAGCCAACTTTTTCTTAAGGACACGCCACATGAGGAACGTCAAAAGCACCATCGGCAGAATATAGAGCAGCATTTCGCCATTACCGGCTATTTGATTGCCAAGGTGAATAAAAATGCCCTTACCAGAGCCCTGTTGGTCATAACGCACGTAATTACCAGGGGCTGCTAGCATACCAACAAAGCCCAGAAAAGCTCCCAAGGCTCCAGCTGGCAACCACAACGGCATATTGCGCAGGTAGCGATAAGCGTAGCAAGAAGACAGCACAGTAATTGCTACAGCTGTTACAGCAAAATTCTCCACCGACCAACCTGCCAAAATACCCAAAATAAACATCACCACTGCAAAAAGCGGAGTACGCCTAGTGGGTTGAGCAAAGAATAAGTTATAGGGTAACAAAAACAAAAACACGATAAATGCTGACCACAAATACACCGTAGAACCACTCTTCCAGATGGCAACCTCTCCAAAATGAGGGAAACTGAGCCAAGCAAAAAAAGCGATTACACCCAGTATTTTGGGCTCTGCCCATAGCTTAGTAGAACGGCAGGCATGAAAATACAACAAAACGACTAAACCTACAAATATTGCGGCATTGCAAAAATCAAATAAAGGCTTCCCTAACAACAGCAGACTGTCCAACACAAAAACCGTCACCATACGCCCGCCATGATAGAGATAATGTCGATATAGCGAGGTAAAGACATCGGACCAAGACGCAATATGCGTAGTAGTATTCCAAATCAGCGAATACTCATAATCATCACGATGAATAGGCATCCACAGATTGAGCGTATACATGACAATAAAGGTCAGCGCAATAATACAAGCCGTCTGCCAATAATATTTTTTTGCGGCCATATTTGGCCTCCCCTCTTAATTTAGCGGTTTTTCCCGTACCGCTCGCTCTGTTGCATAAGACATCTTCCGATGGTCGTACTCATCAACGATGTAGATGGGTCGTTTCTTGCTTTCATTAAATACTCGTCCCAAGTACTCTCCAATTATCCCTAACGATAGAAGCTGTACCCCGCCCAAGAATAAAAGTACCGTCAATAAAGTCGGATAGCCTGCAACAGGATCCCCATAAATCAATGCACTAAAGAAAACAAAGACCATATAACAAATAGCTATAAAGGACACAAACAAACCCAAAACAGCGGTCAGCCGCAAGGGCGCGGTTGTAAAAGAAGTAATGCCCTCTATGGCTAAATTAGTCAAAGATAAGTAGTTCCAAGTAGTTTGTCCCGCAAAACGCTGTTGAGGGTTGAAATAGAACTCTTTCTTCCTATAGCCAATCCAAGTAAACATCCCCTTGGTATAACGCTGTTCTTCGCGCAAGAGACAAAGTGCTGCCACACAACGCTTATCCAGCAGGCGGAAATCGCCCACATTACGTTGTACAGGCACCTTACTGCCAACTTCTAGAATTCTATAAAAAAGCTTCGTCATAGTGGCTTTACCGAATGTCTCGTCATTACGGTCTCGGCGCTTAGCGCAAACATCGTCATATCCTTGCCGCCAGTAGTCTAACATCTCTGGTATCAATTCCGGTGGATGTTGCAAGTCCGCATCCATAATAATAACCGCATCGCCTTGAGCATAATCCAATCCTGCCAACATGGCTGCCTCTTTGCCAAAATTACGCGAGAAGCTAAGATAGGATATACGATGATCCGCCGCAGACAAATCCCGCAAGATATCTAGCGTACCATCCTTGCTGCCGTCGTTGATAAAAAGACAAGTAAATTCACAATCTTTTACCGCACCCAGTACTTTTTGCAATTTTTCATACAAAGCCAATAATACTTCCTGCTCATTAAAACAGGGAACAATAATGGTTATCTTATCCATATTAGGCTCCTAAAGTTGTGAAATTACCTATTATGACTCCTTGCTCCTCAAGAGCATCCTTAACCTCCGGAGCCGTAATTGCTCCCAGCTCCGCTTCAAAATCATGCTCCCATTCACACTCGCGTGTCAGCGTCTGATTGTCGGTCCCGGGATGTAACATAACTTCTGTAGTCCCATCTTCCAAAGTCTGACAAATATCTAGCAAGGCAGCTGTATCCACAGCTCCACCTGCCACCAATCCCGCAAAATGATCCGGCATTAAGAAGCCTTTTTGCTGTGCCTTGCCTGCTGCCAATTTGGCCAGAAAAGCTAAACCAGCTCTACCGATTAACTGCATCGGTGAATTAAGCTCTGCCGCCTCCACCTTAATCGGTGTCAGAGGTATGCGGATGGCATGCACTCCATACTCTTGCGCCAAACGCAGGACAAATTTCATAATACCTGGCAATGTATGCAAATGTTGATGACTATCCACATGGCTGATAGTAATATCCGTACCCTGCACTTTGAGCATTTGTGCTGCTAATTCTCTCTTGACCTCGCTCATCCTAATCTGACCCAGGAAATACTTTTTGATAAAAGTCATATGGTCCGGCCAGAACACACCCTCCTCTGTAACCAAAGAAGGAATCTTCTCCGGAGGAAGCACCGGGTTACCATTTACTAGAGTCAAATGCACTCCCACACCTAGCTCTGGGTGAGCCTTAGCAATTCGGATAGCATCCTCAAATGCTACCCCACCCGGCATCAGCGTAGCTGAGCGCAAGCAACCACTAACACACCCTTGTTCTACTGCGGCATTTATCAATTTATGACGGCCAAAATCATCGGCATTCATAATAATCTGTTTCAATATCTTCACATCCAATATATATGTTATTTTTCTGTATCATAATATAATACCATTAAGTAGCGACTATTACAATAAAACAACTGCCAAAAACAGTATCCAAAAAAACAAAAGTCCGGAAGATTTCTCTCCAAGACTTTTTGATTAACTCTATAGCGCAGGATCTTTAATTCCATTGGCAGTAAAAGCACGCGCCCTATCAATACAGGTAGCACAAGTCCCACAGGGCTTCTCTCCACCCTCATAGCAGCTCCAAGTAAGCTCATAGGGCACCTTCAGTGCAAGTCCTTGGCGCACCACCTCTGCCTTATTACTTCCCGCAAAAGGAGCTACCACATGAAGCTTGTCGTAAGTGCCGATATTTATAGCCTTGTCCATAGCCGCAATAAACTCTTCTGAGCAATCGGCATAGGCATTGCCTGCGGCGTCGTCGGCGTGAGCACCAATACAAATCTGGGTAGGCTCAGTACTAATGCTTGTGGCCAAAGAGGCCACTACGCTCAGCATCAACCCATTTCTAAACGGTACATAAGTCGCCACCATGCCTTCACCGTTTTCTCTTATCTGCGCCTCATAACTTTTATGCTCTATTGCCTCCGTGGAACTCGCCAAAAGCGGGCAATTACTGTAACGCATAATCTGCTGTAAATCAAAATCATAATGTGCCAAACCGTAATAAGAGGCCACCTTCGCCGCACATTCCAGTTCCTTCTTATGCTTCTGTCCATAATAAATTGATACCGTGCTCACGTTCTCTCTTCCATATTGCTCAATGGCCCAAGCTACGCAGGTAGTACTATCTACCCCACCACTACTTAACACAATCGCCTTCATTTATTACCTCCTGTTTATCAGCCCAAAGTCCTACAAATTATCTTATTTTCATTGTACCACATTGGCCAACTGTGACAACCCTAATTTTTGTAAACCCTGCCTGGCACTAGCTTCCACCCATATTTTTTGTCTTATTTATAAATATTTCTATTAAGTAATTGAATCTAACTTGACATTTTCTCCAATGTTGTTCTTCTTTGTATGTTATAATTAACTATAGTCTTGCTCAAACAAGGAGGTGCTCATCTTGAAAAACATTGTAATCACCATTCTTACTCTTGTGGTTTTATCCTTGCAATCCGGGATAAGTCTTGCTCAAGCAGACCAAACTGTTGTCTTGGGCGATTCCGGCTGGGATAGCATCAAATTCCACAATAGCGTCATTGCTTATATCGCCCAGCATGGGTACGGCCTGAAAGTCAAAACTCTAAGCGGCTCTTCAGGCATAGTCTACACCGCCCTTAAGCGCGGCGATATTGATGTCTTATCCGAAACCTGGGTAGATAACCTTGCTACTTACAAAGACGACGTCGCTCAAAAAACAGTAATACCTCTCGGGCTTAATTTTGGGGACAACAAGCAAGGGCTCTATGTGCCACGCTATGTCATTGAAGGTATTCCTAGTAAAGGTATCCCTCCCGTTGCTCCAGACCTCAAAACTGTAGCCGACCTTGCTCGCTACAGCAAAGTATTTATCGACCCCGAAGACCCGACCAAAGGCAGAATTTACGGTGCCATTCCCGGTTGGGAAATAGACAAAGTGATGTACAAGAAATTTCTCTATTACAACTTAGACAAATCTTACCATTACTTCCGCCCTGGCTCAGAAGCAAATCTAAGTGCAGCCTTTACTACTGCTATCAGTAAACACCAGCCTATTGTTGGTTACTACTGGGACCCTACCTGGCTCACCGGCAAATATGATTTGGTTCTTTTAAAAGACACGCCTTTCAATGCCCTAGGCTTCCAAGAAGGCAAAACCGAAGCCCCTTCTGTCCAGGTTATGGTTGCTTGCTCTACTCGCTTACCAGGCAAATTTCCGGAATTTACAGAATTCTTAAAACATTATCATACCAGCAGTGCTCTCACCGCAGAGGCGCTAGCTTATATCGCAGACAACAAAAGCTCCTACGAAGATGCTGCTATGGTTTTTATGCGTACTCATCCTGAATTATTGCATCAGTGGCTACCGGAAGACAAAGCCGCTTTGGTCAAGCAAGCCCTAGACGGTAAAAACCAGCAAGAAGATACTTCTTTTTTCACCTCTTTCCCAACAGCTTGGCAATTACATCTGGCTAAGCCCATTGACGATGGTGTTCTTTATATCACCAAAAAATGGAGTAATTTCTTTGACCACGTACGCCAAATATTATTGACCCTCATTAATGGTACCCAAGCTCTTCTGGATGCCATCCCTTGGTTTGTGCTCCTAGCCTTAACTGCTCTTGCCGGTAAAAAAACCTCCCACAAAACTACCAATGGCCTAATTTTTGCTGCCCTTCTTTTTATCGTCGGGCTCTTTGGCTACTGGGAATTTATGATAGAAACCTTGGCCGTAGTAATAGTCTCAGTAATTGTATCTCTGCTCATCGGTCTGCCCGTAGGCATTCTCCTGTCTCACTCTTCTGGCACCTATGCCAAAATAATTTTAGATGCCATGCAGACAATGCCAACTTTTGTGTATATGATTCCCGCGGTTATGCTCCTAGGCCCCGGCAAAGTCCCTGCCGTGCTGGCCACAGTCGTATATGCCGTAGTTCCCATCATCAGGCTCACTTCTTTTGGTATCAAGCAAGTTAATGAAGAAGTAATTGAAGCCGCTCGCAGCTTCGGCACTTCCTCTTGGCAACTCTTATGGAAAGTACAAATCCCTCAGGCCCTACCTACTATTATGACCGGCGTTAACCAGACTATTATGATGGGTGTCGCCATGGTAGTAACTTGTGCCATGATTGGCGCAGATGGCTTAGGAATGGAGGTCTTGATTGCCATTAACAGAACAGAATCAGGGCGCGGCCTCCTTGCTGGTCTCTCCATAGTATTTTTGGCAATTGTCCTAGACCGCTTAACTCAAGGCTTAGCTAAAAGAGGTGACAAACAATGAGCACAACAATAATGCAAGTTAAACATCTATACAAAATATTCTCCACCCAAGATAATGACAGCAAAGAAAAGGAAGCTTACACCGCTTTGCAAGAAGGTACCTCCGTAGAAGAAGTCACTAAAAAGCAGCAGGTTGTAGTCGCACTCAACGATGTAACGCTAGACGTTGAAGAAGGCAAAATCTTAGTAATTATTGGCTTGTCAGGTTCAGGCAAATCCACTCTCATTCGTTGCTTAAACCTCTTGCATAGACCTACAGCAGGAGAAGTATTATACAAAGGAATTAACATCTTAGACTACTCACATAATCAAATGCAGGAATTTCGTCGTACCAAAGTCGCTATGGTTTTCCAGAATTTTGGTCTTATGAGTCATCGAAATGTTTTACAAAATGTTGTATATGGCTTAGAAGTACGTGGCATAGAGCGTGGTCAGCGAGAAAAACAAGCCACTGCCATGCTAGAGATGGTCGGTCTCCAAGGCTGGGAAAACAAAGATATTCGCAGCCTCAGCGGCGGTATGAAACAACGTGTCGGTATTGCCAGAGCACTTACCAACAATCCTGAAATACTGCTCATGGACGAAGCTTTCTCCGTTCTAGACCCACTGGTACGTAATGATTTGCAGTTTGAGTTGCTCCGTATTCAAGAGAAAATGCTCAAGACAATTATTTTCATCACTCATGATATTAATGAAGCCTTTAAGCTTGGCGACAAGGTGGCAATCCTGCGTGACGGTCAACTAATCCAAGTAGCCACACCGGAAGAAATGCTTAACAATCCGGCCAATGACTACGTACAACGCTTTATCAATAACGTCGATACCACCAAAGTCTTAACCGTACGTAGCATAACCGAAGTCCCTGGCGCCTTGGTCAGAGAAGGCGTCGGCGCTAATTTGGCAGTCAAAATCATGGGTGTCAACGGTGTCTCCAGTGCTTATGTTTTGGACTCACACATGCACTACAAGGGACTGCTACCTCTTAATGCAGCCTTGGCAGTGGCAGGCGGCAAAAAAAGTTTTGCAGAAGCGCTTCTTGATATTCCCTGCATCACAGACCCAGATATATTAATCAGCGACATTGTACAAATGTCTGCTGACTCTGTCTTCCCTCTGCCGGTAATTGATAAAGACGGCTTGTTCCTCGGTATTGTGACCAAAGCCGCCGTACTAACCTCCCTTCAGAAATAAAAATTCGTTTCAAGGCTTTACAGTAGA
>JAQUUF010000048.1 GCA_028693975.1 Acidaminococcaceae bacterium | reverse complement strand
TAGAGCCGGAGGAATATGCTGCAGGAGAGTACGTCTGTATGGAAACAGAAGCTCCTGTTATTGAGCAGGGGAAGAGTTTCATGTTTGAAGAGAAGGTGAAATTTGGGGATGGAATACACTATCTGAATACCTATAAATCCCCCATATTTGACCTGAATCATAAAGTTATAGGTACAGTGGGTTATGCCAGAGATATCACAGACTTATGGGATGAGGGCACGGAATTACGCTTTATTTTAAATTATTTGCCTATGCCAATAATGGTTACTGATACTCACGACATTATTAAGGTGGTCAATAATAGTTTTTGCAAGATGTTCGATACACGCGCAGAGGTTGTTGAAGGAACTCATGCAGAACAATTGCGCGAAGGAGAGCGGGGCCATAGCTTCAATATCGTCAAATGGCAGCAAGAAGAGAAAGAACTTAAACTATTGTTTAATTACATAAACAATAGGGGCGAAGAGTTGACTTTTAGCGCCGAGCGCAAAGTTTTGCGTAATATAGAGGGTAGGCCTATAGGTTATGTTTATAGCTTTGACAATCTGGTGGAAGAACGGAAGGCTTCGGCAGCCAACTACAAAAATTCTATCACTGATGAATTAACGGGGGCCTTTAACCGGCGGCATTACCGTGTTATGGTAGAGGAGTATGTTCGGAGGGGCCAGAGGTTTACGGTGGCAGAGCTCGATTGCAACGACCTCAAGTATGTGAATGATAATTATGGACATTCTATGGGCGATGACTATTTATTGACGGTGGTTAATACTTTGAAGTCATATATGACTCATGGAGAATCATTGTGTAGAATTGGTGGGGATGAGTTTGTGCTGCTTAGCATAGATAGGACTCAGCCTCAGATGATAAGTATGCTAACCGAGGTCAATGATAAGTTGGCTAGCCTTGGTTTGCAATATCCGGCAGGTATAAGTTTTGGTGCTGAACGCGTGGATAGAGTTAGTTTTGATGAGTATCGTAAAGGTATCCATTATGCTGACCAACAGCTATATAATATGAAGCGAGTAAAAAATGTCGGAATGCATAGATAAATATAAGTAAATGTACTTTGGACGCAGAAGTAGTTGGGCCTGCGTCCATTTTTATCTAATAGGTTGAGTACACGATGGATATATACAAAATAAAAGACTTAGGGTGAGTTACTCCAAACAATGAGGTGAAATAGTGATTAAATTTTCTTTTGTGATTCAAGATAAGCAAGGTATTCATGCTAGACCAGCAGGTATTTTGGTGAAGACGGCCGGTCAGTTTAAGTCTGCTGCTACAATGCATTGCAATAATAAGAGCGCTGACTTAAAGAGAGTTTTTGCAGTGATGAGCTTAGGTGTTAAGGCAGGAATGCTGGTTACCGTTCAAGTGGAAGGCGAGGATGAAGTTGCGGCCAAGGCTGCTATTGAGTCCTGCCTTAAAAGCAATTTATAATAAAAGTGGGGGAAATATGCTGACGTTAAAAGGAAAAGGTGCTTCAGCAGGGATTGCAAGAGGGCCTTTAATGGTTTATGAAAGAGATGCTGAAGAGTTGCCTGCGAACAAAAAGGTAGAAAATGTGCAGGCAGAGCTAAGTCGTTTTGTGCAAGCACAACAGACTGTATTGCAGAATTTGCAAAAATTACAGGCGAAAGCCTTGCAAGAAATAGGCGAGGAAGAAGCAGCTATATTTGATGTTCATCAGCTTATGGTGACAGATTTGGATTATGTCGAAGGCATAACAAATTTAATTAAAACAAGTAATGTAAGTGCAGCGTATGCGGTAGCGAAGATTGGGGAGCAATTCGCCCAACAGTTTGCTAAGATGGATGATGAGTATATGCAAGGTCGGTCAGCCGATGTGAGGGATATTACCAATCAATTGCTAGTTGTATTGGGTGAGCATAGACGTAATGGTTTACACCTAACTAAATCGGTAATTCTTGTTGTTGATGATTTATCACCTAGTGAAACCTTATGCTTGGACAAAAGCAAGGTATTAGGTTTTGTAACTATTAGCGGCAGTACTAATTCTCATACAGCGATTTTGGCACGTACGTTGGGTATTCCTGCGGTGGTAGGCACTGGCCGAGTTTTGCCTGAGGAGCAAAGCGGGACTTTGGCAATAATAGATGGGAATAAAGGCTTGGTATATCTTGACCCTGATCTAGCGACACAGCAGCAAGTTGTGGAACAGCAAGAGGAGGAAGCCAAGAATAAGGAATACTTGACCCAAATGAAAGGTTTACCTACAATTACTCAAGCGGGACAAAAAATAAAGTTATGTGTGAACATTGGGCAAGTAGAAGAGTTGCCTATGGTGGAACGCTATGATGCTGAAGGGGTAGGACTGTTCAGAAGTGAATTCATATACTTAGGGCGCAAGTATTTCCCTAGTGAGGAAGAACTGTTTGTAGTATATAAGCAAGTAGCGGCTTCTTTAAAAGGCAAAAAAGCCATTATTCGCACTCTGGATATTGGAGCTGACAAAAAAGTTGCTTATTTTAACTTGCCTGCGGAAGAGAATCCTGCGCTGGGACTAAGAGCTATCAGACTGTGTTTGATGAGACCGAGAATTTTTGAGATGCAGCTCCGAGCTTTATTACGTGCTTCCGCTTATGGTAAAATCAGTATTATGTTACCCATGATTATTTCCTTGGCCGAAGTACAACAGGCCAAGGCTATACTAGAGAGAGTGAAGGAAAATTTAAGAGCTGATAAGATAAAGTTTGACCCTGAGATAGAGCTAGGTATTATGATTGAAACTCCGGCGGCGGCCGTTATTAGTGATTTGTTGGCGGCAGAAGTTGACTTTTTTAGTATTGGTACTAATGATTTGGTGCAATATACGCTAGCTGTGGATAGACAAAACGCAGTGTTAAATGAGCTAGCAGATGTCCATCATCCAGCGGTACTGCGTCTAATTGAGCTTACTATTCAGAATGCGCACAAGCAAGGAATTTGGGTAGGTATTTGCGGTGAGGCTGCAGCTGATACTAGTTTGACCGCTCAGTTTGTAGCCATGGGCGTTGATGAGCTGAGTGTTGTGCCCAATCAAGTATTAACTTTGCGGAAGCTAATTAGAGAGCTGTGAGTGCGGTGGAGGATACTGGTGGGACGCCCTAAGACCGCATATAGTCGGTTTTGTGTCGCAGGCCAGCCTATGATATAATATATGGGAAAGTAATTACTTGTATTTAAGGAGAGAAGCGAGCATATTATGAGCAAAGAGGCTATTTATAATTTATCTGTAAGGCAGCTAGTAGAAGAGGCGATTCGTAATGGCGAGGGTACCTTGACTGACAAGGGTTCCCTACGGGTTGAGACTGGAAAGCATACCGGACGTTCTCCCCGAGATAAGTTTATTGTGGATACACCGGTTACCCATGATGTAGTAAGCTGGAGTAACAATCAACCCTGTACATTAGCAACGTTTAACAAGTTGTATAAAAAAATGCAAGATTATTTAGCCGGGCACAAAGTCTATGTAACTGATGTTTATGCCGGTGCTGATACACAGTATCGGTTGCGGGTTAAGTTCATTAATCAATTTGCTTGGCAACAGCTGTTTATTAAACAGTTGTTTATTGATGATATTGAGGCTACCGAGGGTATTAAAGAAGATTTTACCGTTATTTGTCTGCCCGATGTTAAGGCCGACCCGGCTGAAGATGGAACTAATTCCGAAACTTTTATAATTCTGAATTTTGAGGCAAGAATGGTCTTAATCGGCGGTGGGCGTTATGCCGGAGAGATGAAGAAGTCTATTTTCTCAGTGATGAATTATTTGTTGCCTTTGCATAAGGTGCTGACTATGCATTGCTCTGCCAATGTGGGACGCAAGGGTGATGTCGCACTCTTCTTTGGACTGTCTGGAACAGGCAAGACTACTTTGTCGGCTGACCCACATCGAGACCTTATCGGTGATGATGAGCATGGTTGGAGCGATAGTGGCATCTTTAATATTGAAGGCGGATGCTATGCCAAATGTATTAATCTGACTGAGGCAGGTGAGCCGGAAATTTATCGAGCCATTAAGTTTGGCACGATTTTGGAGAATGTAGGAGTTGACCCCAAAACAGGGGAAGTAGATTTTTTCGATAATAAATTGACAGAAAACACACGAGCTGCATACCCTTTGACCTACATACCTAATGCCAAATTGCCGAGCTGTGCTACCCATCCGTCTACTATTATCTTTTTGACAGCGGATGCATTTGGCGTTCTGCCACCGGTTGCTAAGTTGACGCGTAATCAAGCCATGTACCATTTCTTAGCTGGCTATACCAGTAAGGTAGCAGGAACCGAAAGAGGTATTACAGAGCCGGAAGCAACTTTTTCTACGGCCTTTGGCGAGCCCTTTTTACCTTTGCCTCCTTTGCAATATGCTAAGTTATTAGGTGAGAAAATCGCGAAACATAAAACTAATGTTTTTTTGGTCAACACAGGCTGGAGTGGGGGTCCCTATGGTGTAGGCAGACGGATGAAGCTAGAATATACCAGAGCTATAGTAACCGCCGCCTTGAATGGTGAGCTAGAGATAGGTGGATGGAGCAAGTTACCTATTTTTAATTTGAGTATTCCTAACTCCTGCCCCACAGTACCTGATGAAATACTTAATCCTATTAATACTTGGTTTGATAAAGATACTTACTATAAGTATGCCGATAAATTAGCTGGGCTTTTTGAAGAAAATATCAAAAAGTTTAATGGTTTAGTTACTGCGGATATTTTAGCGGCAGGTCCTACAAGAAGAAAGTAAGAGGTGTCCCTATGCAACGCTTAGGCTGTTTGTTAGGGGGTTTGGCAATACTTATGTTGGTGGTGGGCTGTGGCGGTAGCAAGCAAAAAGAAGCGGCTGTGCCTACTACGCCAGAGGTCTATACAGTAGATTATGAGAACGAAAGCCATAAAATGGAGAGGATAACCTTTGCCGGAGGCTATCTGCGTACCAATACGACTTTGTCGCCCCAGAATATTACCCAAAGATTATTGATGGGCAGTAAAGGCATTATTTATGGACACCGAAATATCAATGGCAAAGATTGGGCCAAGGTAACAACGCGTGAAGGAGAGACAGGGTGGTACTGCTTGGAGGATGATGATAAAGCGGTTTTGGATATTAACACCCGTGATTTTATCGAGACATATCCTCATGTCAATGGACCACGCGCAGAGGTAGCTGCAAAAATTAATAGTGAGATTAACTGCTACAAGGAAGTATTTAAGTATATGGCTGGGCCGGTAGGCAATCCTTTGCGTAGCCGTGTAACCTATAATAAGAAAAATAAATTAAGTATTCTCTTCGAATGCCCTTATATCAGCTATAGAAATTTCACTACAGCAGAAGTCAACAATGTTATCAAATGGCATAATTGGAAAAAATATTGTTATATTTCACCTCTCTTGGCTGAAGCTCGAACGGGTATTTTGTATGCCCAGCGGGTCGATATGCAGTATGCTATGACTTTTGACTTGTTGACCGGGAACAGGCTCACTTACGAAGAGATTGTGCCAGAAATAAATGAAAGAAAATTGGAACAACGAGCAGCAGCACTGGGAGAAAATACACGGATAAGTAATGATGATTTTTATCTGAATGAACAAGGACAGTTGGTTTTGTTAGTTGAAGTAAATGGCAAGAATTTGGGCAGAGAGCCCTTAGTCTGGGATGGGACGGGAACTAATAATTGAATTTATGTACTGGAAAAAAGGGGAACTGGAAGGTCAATTTAGCCATTTTGTGGTGCGTCGTTTTTTTCGTTTGTGCCAGTTATACTATGGTGATTCCTTTCCTGCCCCTTTTTTTGTTAAAAGAATTAGCTTTGCCGCCTGTAGTAGCTAAACTTTGGTCCGGGGCTATTATTGCAGTTACCTTTATTATTGCCAGCTTTATGGCTCCGTATTGGGGTGCCAGAGGCGATGTTATCGGGCAAAAGAAGAATGCACTGCGGGCCGGGGTAGGTCTGACGCTTTGTTATTTCTTATCCAGTCTAGTTCAGACACCGATGCAGCTATTGTGGGTGCGTGTACTAACGGGTATTATCTGTGGGTGTGTTCCAGCTTGCATGACTATCGTGTCGACCACCTTGCCACAGGAAAGGATGGGCTGGGGCATGGGCTTGATGCAAACTGCCAATGCTAGTGGTAGCATCATGGGCCCCCTCTTGGGTGGCTTGCTGAGCACATGGTTCTCCATGCGAACTTCTTTTTTTGTAGCGGGCTTATCTTTACTCATAGCTACCTGTGCTATTTACTTTTTTGTTTACGAAAAACCCCGAGAGCAGACAGCAACTACGCCGCAAAGTACAAAATTCAAGGATTTGTTTGTAGATCTGCGCCAGTCTTTGCATAATAAGACTTTACTCTATATTATGGGGATTTTTGCCCTGCTCAAAGCTTGTTATATGATTATCCAGCCGCTTTTGGCACTGTATGTTAATGATTTATTGCACGGAGCGCCCGAGGCAGTAAGAATATCAGGTTTTATTTTGTCCTTGGCTGGTATTGCCGGCATCATAGCGGCACCTTTTTGGGGACGCAAAGGGCAGAAGTACGGCTTTGTGAAAATACTATCTTTGGTAATGGTTTGTGCAGGTGTTGTCAGTATGTGCCAGATAAGAATTCACGGTATTTGGGGCTTTTCCCTGTGCTACTTTATTTATGGTTTATTTCTTGCCGGTGCTCAACCTAATGTTTTGTCGTATATGGTTTCTTCGGTGGATATGAATGAAAGAGGCAAGGCTTTTGGACTATCCACCTCGGCCGACCAATTAGGGGGAGCCCTAGGGCCGCTCTTGGGTGGTTTACTAGGCACCGTGCTTTCGATGAGTAATATTCTTGGTATTGTCGGTATTATCCTCATTTGTGGTGGTTATCATATTTATAGAAGCAAAGTACAAAAAACAATTTGAGGATGAATAAAGATTTTTAAATTGTTACATTTTAAGTTATGGTTTATAATAAGTATACTTGAATTTTAAGGAGGCAAGAATTATGATTAGATTTTTTGAAGAGCAATATCCGGAAATTGATAAAAAGGCGTGGATTGCAGAAGATGCTGCTGTTATCGGTAAGGTTACAATGAAGGAGTACAGCAGTCTTTGGTATAATGTTACAGCCCGTGGCGACGTTAACCGTATTGAAGTAGGCGCTTATAGTAATGTGCAAGATAATACTGTTTTGCACGTAGCAGATAACTATGCCTGCATTATCGGTGATTACGTTACCGTAGGCCATGGTGCGATTTTACACGCCTGCACTGTAGAAGATAAATGCTTGATTGGTATGGGTGCTATAGTTTTGGACGGTGCTGTGATAGGAACAGGTTCTATTGTAGCTGCTGGTTCCGTAGTTACTAAAGGGACCATAGTACCGCCTAATTCTCTCGTTATAGGCACTCCCGGTAAAGTAGTTAAGACCATGGGACCGGAGCATATGGCAGATATTGAAGCACAAGCTTTGAAGTACAAGACCTTATGGTGTGAGCGCTATGCTATTTTGCCTCATAACACAGGCAAACGTTATGATGGGCATAAGATTGTCTAAAAATAAACTAAAAGGATTGAAAATATGGCTGTAAAAAAAGTAAATAAATATCTTAAGTCAGAAGAAAGCGTTTTTTTTGGATTAGGACGTGT
This sequence comes from Acidaminococcaceae bacterium, assembly GCA_028693975.1. GTDB lineage: Bacteria > Bacillota > Negativicutes > Acidaminococcales > Acidaminococcaceae > JAQUUF01. Next base: position 204 of record JAQUUF010000048.1, on the reverse strand, counting down.
GGTTGATTTTTCTGATACTGTGACTAGAATAGCTATTTTGGCAGCTATAATAAGTGCTGTTATTGGTACTGTCTGGACGACAATACATGGAGAAGGCTCTGAGGCCGCAGCCTATTTTGGGATGGGTACTGCCTTACAGTTTTTCCTGACTTACCTAATAGCTCAAGAACTGGACCCAGATAGGAAGCTGGGAGGTCTTATTGG
>JAQUUF010000047.1 GCA_028693975.1 Acidaminococcaceae bacterium | reverse complement strand
GGATTTCTTTCTTCATAGCAATCTTAGCGCGAGTTTTAATCTCTTCAATAGAGAGGCCGCCTTTGGTCTCGGACCAACGTTGGATTCCTTCAAATAAAGAACCTGTTTTGTTGGCAGCTGCCGGATTAAGAGCAGTGAACACATAATCCAAATGAATATGTGGGTCGCAATAAGGTGGAACTACCAGTTTACCTTCCAAGTCTACTATCTTATCTGCTTTTACTTGTGCTGCCAAACCTACACCGATTTGATCAAACTTACCATCTACTACATAGATGTCTTGCAGGCCTGCTTGGCCTTTAATCTTAGCGTTAATAAATAATGTTGTTTTCATTATAAAGTCTCCTCACTTTTTAATCCAGTCAAGTAAACAATATAACGGAAACCTTTGTCGCGTTTTAGTCTAGCAGGTTGAGCTCCAAAAAGCATTAGTTATTTACACCAAAAAATCCCTCTTTTACTTGTGCATTTTTTTGTGCAAAAGCCACTAAATACTTGGCTAAGTTGCATATTGTAAACACACCCTGCCTAAGGCTATACTTAAGGCACAGTAAAGCTAGCTACTGTTACTGGTTAAGAAACGAACCAAATACGGAATTCTTTGTCACCGTAACGCACAAGCAAGAACCCTACCTAATAAAGGTAGACGCAACACAGCAATAATTACTACCAATATAATCCGTGAAAGGGGTTTACGAAAATGATTAAAATGACAGAAATGACTTGGATGGAATTTAATGCAAAGATTAAAGAGGAAGCAATTACGATTTTACCGATTGGCGCTTGTGAGCAACATGGTCCCCATCTTCCTTTGAGTGTAGATACTGTTTTGGCTAATGGTTTTGCTGAGAGATTAGCAGAGCGCGTGAACGGCATTGTAGCACCAGCTTTGAATTATGGTTACAAATCAAAACCATTATCCGGTGGCGGCCCTCTTTTCCCCGGTACTGTTGATTTGAATGGTGCCACTCTAGTTAGCTTGACCTATGATATTCTGGAAGAATTAATCAAAGACGGCGTTAAGAAGATTATGGTTCTTAGCTGCCATTTTGAAAACGAAGCTTTTGTTTGTGAAGCAGTAGATTTAATTGCCCAAAAATATGGCGACAGAGCTAAGGTTCTAATCACTAACTGGTGGGATCCCATGCCTTTGGATATTATTGATAAAGTATTTGACGAAGTTCCCTTCCCCGGTTGGGCTTTTGAGCATGCCGCTGTAACCGAAACCTCTCTAATGATGGCTTTTGCTCCGGAATTAGTGCATGAAGACCGTATGGTAGACGCACAAGGCGCTACTCCTTGCCCCTATCATATTTACCCCGTGCCCAAGGATGCAGTTCCTCCTACAGGTGTATTGGCTCCAGCCAAATCTTCTTCCGCAGAGCGCGGCAATATTATCATCGACAGCGTGTTGGACGAATTAGTAAAGATCTGCAAAAAAGAATTTTAATCAACCTCACGGAAGGGAGCAGCCAGCCTGCTCCTGTCCGTAAAGGAGTATAATCATGACAAATACAAAAGGAATTCTTCTGACCATGCTCTCCGCTATAACCTTTGGTTTTGCTTTTACCTTAGGGCCCATGACCTATGGAGAAGGCGGTAGCAATCCCATTACTCTTACCTTTTTGCGTAATTTCTTAAGCTTGCCTATTCTGTTGCTTATCTTGTGGCAACAAAAAATATCTCTGCGAGTAACTGCCAAAGAATTGGCTAGCTTGGCTATTCTAGGCGGTATCGGCAACGCCGTCACTACTTGGATGCTTTTCATCGCTTTTTCCTTAATCGATGTAGGCATCGCCACAACTATTCACTTTATTTATCCAGTTTTTGTAACTATTGGCTGCGTGCTATTCTACAAAGAAAAGCTGGGACTGCAAAAGATTATAGCTTTATTAATAGCCACTTCCGGCATAGGTTGTTTCTTCTTTGGTGTCGATATGAGTGCCGGTCTCAATGGCAATATGTTTTTAGGACTTATCCTCGCTGTAGCTTCTGGTATGACTTATGCTTTTTATATTATCTACATGGATAAGAGTGGCCTGAAAAATCAGCCTGTTTTCAAAATCAGCTTCTACGTAGCCGCCACCAGTTCCATCGCTATGGGTATTTTTGGCACCGCCAACGGACAGCTGACCCTCTCTACCCTGACACCTAAGTCTTGGGTTATCTCTACGGTCTTCGCACTCTTATGTACCGTCGTAGCTCTATCACTGCTACAAATCGGCATCAAACATGTAGGTGCTTCTACCGCAGCTACTCTGACAACTTTCGAGCCCATTACCAGTATCGTCTGCGGCGTACTCCTCTTGGGCGAATCAGTAACCACGGTTAAGATAGTAGCCTGTGCCCTTATTATGACGGGTGTCGTTACTCTCTCCTTAGCCAAACAAAAAAAGCCCGCACCGGCAGTTCCTGATGAGGAATTACTGCCGGAAGGGTAAGCAATACCTTAGATTATCTTACCTACCTCAAGCCTAAGAAGCTTGGACAACTTCCTAGGCTCTCCTCCTTAGAGATTTTTATTGGATAACGAAGCTAAAAGACCTGTCGTTCCATTGTGGGACAACAGGTCTTTTGTCATTCGCCCAAATATTACTTGGCTAGCAAACTATTAAATAGATCTAGACGCACTACCGCAGACTCAATATCTTTATCCAACAATTCTTGGATTTGATTAATGCGATACACCAAAGTATTGCGATGGATAAACAAATTCTGTGCCGTCTTAGCCAAATTACCATTGGCCAGCAAAAAAGCTCGCAACGTATCTGTCAATGCCGTATTGTTCTTGGCATCATAGCTCAGCAAGGGGTCCAGATTATAGTGATAGAACTGACGAATTTCCTCTCTATCCTCAATCTTCAGCAGCAAACGATAGACACCCAATTCTTCGTAATGAGCAACCTGCTCTGCTTGCCGCATCTTCTTACAGAGCTCCAAGGCTTTTTTGGCCTCCTCGTAGCTGTAGCGCACGTAACGCAAACCTGTATACACTCGCCCAATGCCCAAATAGCAATCGGCCTCAGTGAAGATTTGGCGTAGTAAAGAATGTACCACCCGCAAATAACGCTCCTGTTGGCGACATGCCTCTACAGAAGTAGCTGAGAGCAGACAAAGCACATGATTGCCATAGACAAAAGTCAAGGGATTCAACCCCTTATCCCGACATAAGCGCTGCAAAGTCTGCTGTAATTTCTCCTCCAAGCTGTTATCCGCAATATTTTCTACTCCGCCACCACTAGCATTGCGTTGTAAGTTAAAAACAGCCATAACCACTTTTTCCTGCACATTGATGCCATTAATAACCGCCTGCTCCGCCAAAGCATCATAATCCACCTCAGTAGAGAACAACAATTTGCTAAGAAAATTATCTGCCAACTTACGCGTAAACTGCTCCTCTACTATTTTGTCAGTTATCTCCCGCGTCACGTCAATGAGCTTGACATCCCAAGGCATTTCAAACAAAGGAAAAGCTGCCTCCTCCGCCTCTTGGATTAAATCCTCTGGTATCTTTTGGATATATTCATTACCAACTAGCACTACCAAGCCGGCTAATTTTTTCTGCACACATTCGCGCAAGATATTACGCAAATCGGCCGCTGCATGCGATACGCCCGTAATAAAAAGCAGCTCGCCTCCATGCACCCAATTAGCTACACTAGCTGTTTGCCCCACATAGGGCCAAGTAACCATAGCACCCAATCCTTCTTGCCCTGCTCTTAATTTTATTTTTTGAAAATTACGTAACCTCAGTAGGTCTTCACAAGTTATAGACATTTGCCCGCCTCCGTTTTTGCGTCACCGTGCCAATCATTCTTGCCACTATTATAACATATGGCTAGCCTATATATAAAGAAAAGATGGCTCCGTGAGGAACCATCTTGGTGAGTATAGTATGTAATTGTTTTAACCTTTTTTGAAGATGCCTAGGGGCTTACCCAAAGGCCAGAAGACACGGCCATAGAAATTATTCAAGAAAACAGCACTAGCACCATACAGCGATAAGAAAGCCACCACAAGCTCTGCATAGGCAGCCATGGAATGAGCCCAATGTCCGCCAATACCCAAAGTGTCCAGCGTCAAGCCTAACAATAAAATATCAATAAACACCATATCAATAAACAAGAATTTATTAGCTTCCGCAGCAGCAATCGTACCGACGCAAGCAAACAAGAAGTAACCTAGGAAAGCAAAACCCAAGGCTTTGGGGTCAACACCGGCTACTAGTCCTGCTCCAAAGCAACCCGCTTTAATCATCCAACTCAAGGCCACACCGGACCAGAAAAAGCCAAAAGCACCAAAAATTGTAGCACCGAAGATATTTTTGTGGCAAAAATCAAAATATGCCGCCACTAGCTGAGCAAAAGAACCACACACAAAAGCCCAAGGAATAACCCAAGATACACCTTCAACAATTCCTAACTTTTGCATGGAAGCTACTAGAGTCACTATTGCCAGACCAAATAGACCCAAGGGGGTGGGATCCGCCACCGCGATTTGCACGTGCTGACTACCTGTTTGATTACTCATACGATTCCTCCTCGTCATAATAGCAGTATTTTAATTATAATTAATATACTTATATATAAATTCTAAAGGAAAGTACCATATCTCGTCAACTACTTTTTTACTTTTTTGTAAAAATTTGTACAAAAAAAGGCCCGCCTCAGCGGACCCTTCAGAGTAAAGATTATAATGCAGCTTTAGCAGTTTCTACCAATTTGGTGAATGCTGCTGCATCGTTAATAGCGATATCAGACAATACCTTACGGTCTAATTCGATACCAGCCTTGGTCAAGCCACAGATGAAGCGGCTGTAGCTCATACCGTTAGCACGAGTTGCTGCATTGATACGAGCAATCCAAAGCTTACGGAATTCGCGTTTCTTAGCACGACGGTCACGACGAGCGTAGAACAAGCCCTTCATTACCGTCTCGTTGGCCTTTCTGAACAGCTTGCTTTTGCTGCCACGATAACCTTTTGCTAATTTAAGAATGTGTTTATGACGTCTATGAGCGGTTACGCCCACTTTAATTCTTGCCATGGTTATTTCCTCCTTTTGTTATGCGTACGGCAGCATTTTTGCTACGCGTTCATGATCAGTCTTGTGAACCAAAGCGGCTTTGCGCAAGTTTCTCTTACGAGCCGGAGATTTGTGTTCCAAAATATGACTTCTAAAAGCCTTACCACGTTTAAATTCACCAGTACCGGTTACCTTAAAACGTTTAGCTGCACTTCTGCGTGTTTTCATCTTTGGCATTGGAATAATCCTCCTTATTATTTAACGTTCTTGGGTGCAATAATCATAATCATGTTCTTGCCCTCAAGTTTGGGTGCGCGTTCCACTACACAAATATCTTGTAGATTCTGCGCCATTTTAGTTAATAAAACCTCTCCCAGCTCAGGATGGCTGAGTTCACGTCCTCTAAACATGATAGTAACTTTTACTTTGTCACCATCTTGCAAGAAACGGATAGCATTTTTGCTCTTAACTTCAAAGTCATGTTGCTCAATGCCAGGGCGAAGCTTAACTTCCTTAACATCAAATGTCTTTTGGCGTTTACGAGCTTCTTTATCACGTTTTTGTTGCTCGTAACGATACTTGCCGTAATCCATGATGCGACAAACAGGCGGTTTCGCGGTTGGAGCAATCTCTACCAAATCTAGATGTTTTTCGTAGGCTAGAGCTACGGCCTCCGTTACAGCCATAATACCTAATTGCCCACCATCTTCTGCCGTTACACGTACTTCACGTGCCCGGATTTCTTCATTGATACGCAAGTCATCTTTCGCTATGACAATTCACCTCCACATAATAATAAAACGGGTAGAAACAAAGTTCCACCCGTTAGTAATAAGCAATATCACTGACCCTGTCGAGCTGTGCCGCAAGGTGAGAAGCGGATGGCTTCTACTTCGTTACTGGAATATGTTACCACAATATACACTAGCCGTCAAGAGGAAAAGCCAAAAAGAACTGTTTCCCTCGGGTTTTCTTTAGCTGTACTGTATTAAGCTTTATCTTTAATTTCTTTTTGCAGTTTGGCAATAAAGTCAGCCAACTTCATCGCTCCTAGATCGCCGTCTTTGTGACTGCGCACTGCAACTTCGTTGTTGGCCACTTCCTTCTCGCCTACCACTAACATATAAGGAACCTTCTTGACCTGAGCTTCACGAATCTTGTAGCCGATTTTTTCGTTCCTATCATCTAGCTTGACTCTAATGCCTTGGTTGAAGAGCTCGTCATACACTTGCTTAGCATAACCATTGAATTTGTCCGTAATAGACATTACCGTAACTTGTTGGGGTGCTAACCAAGCTGGGAAGTTGCCCGCATAGTTCTCAATCAAGATGCCGATAAAGCGCTCAATAGAGCCGTATACTACGCGGTGAACCATGACGGGGCGATGTTTCTGTCCGTCCTCACCGGTATAGGTCAAATCAAATTTCTCCGGCAGGAGCATATCTAGCTGGATAGTGCCGCACTGCCAAGTACGACCGATGGAGTCTTGTAGATGGAAGTCAATTTTAGGACCATAGAAAGCACCGTCGCCTTCATTAATAACATATTTCAAGCCAAAATCATCCATAGCTTCCTTCAAGTCATTGGTGGTAGTTTCCCAAGTCTCAGCACTACCCATGGAATCCTCTGGTCTAGTGGACAATTCTGCATGGTATTTCAAGCCAAAAGTGGCATAGACTTCATCAAACAGACGAATAGTCTCTTGAATAACATCCTTAATCTGGCTGGGCATCATAAAGATATGAGCATCATCTTGAGTAAAGCAGCGTACACGGAACAAACCATGGAGAGCGCCAGACAATTCATGACGATGCACCAAGCCTAATTCACCGCAACGAATAGGCAATTCACGATAAGAATGAGGTTGGCTAGCATAAACCAGCATACCACCGGGGCAGTTCATCGGTTTGATAGCGTAGTCTTCATCGTCAATCTTGGTGAAGTACATGTTTTCCTTGTAGTGGTCCCAGTGACCGGAAGTCTCCCAGAGCTGTCTATTAAGAATCATGGGCGTCTTAATCTCGGTATAGCCATAGCGCTTGTGCACTTCGCGCCAGTATTCTATTAATTGGTTGCGCAGAATCATACCATTGGGCAGGAAGAAGGGGAAGCCAGGGCCGTAGTCGCTCAGCATAAAGATGCCCAATTCTTTGCCTAATTTACGATGGTCGCGCTTAGCTGCTTCTTCCATCATGTGAAGATACGCATCCAGTTCTTCTTTGCTGGCAAAGGCCGTACCGTAGATACGTTGCAGCATCTTGTTTTTCTCGCTGCCACGCCAGTAGGCACCGGCAATGCTCATCAATTTGAAAGCCTTTACTCTACCGGTAGAAGGACAATGAGGGCCAGCACACAAGTCAGTAAAATCGCCTTGGCTATAAGTACTGATGATAGCATCCTCGGGCAAGTCATTGATCAGTTCTACTTTGTATTTCTCCTCTTCGGCAGCGAATTTCTTCAGAGCATCTGCTCGAGGTAATTCACTACGCACCAAAGGAATATTAGCCTTCACAATCTTGTGCATTTCTTTCTCAATAGCCTGCAAATCTTCGGGAGTGAAAACATGCTCACTGTCCAAATCATAATAGAAGCCATTATCAATAGCAGGTCCAATAGCGAATTTAACATCCGGGAACAGATGTTGAATAGCCTGAGCCATCACATGAGACGCTGTATGACGAATAGCGTGCAGACCTTCCTTAGTGTCTGGAGTAACAAACTCTACCTTGGCATCATGGTCCAAGGTATCGGTCAAATCTTTATTAACACCATCAACTACAGCCAATAGTGCTGTCTTACCTAATTTTTGATTCAAATTTTTGGCTACTTGCAGCAGAGTAAGACCCTGCTCAAATTCCTTGCTGCTACCATCTTGCAATGTTACTGTTACATTTGCCATTATATTAATCTCCTCTCTTTTGGGGCATAAAAAAACCGCCCCCTCAATGGGACGGGCA
>JAQUUF010000046.1 GCA_028693975.1 Acidaminococcaceae bacterium | reverse complement strand
GGGACAAAAAACCGGCAGCAGCTACCAGTGATAAGAAAACATATAATGTAGGCATTGTTCAATTGGTAGAGCATGATGCTCTGGATGCTGCCAATAAGGGCTTTGTCGACGGTTTGGCTTCCAAGGGCTTTAAAGAAGGCGTGAATGTCAAATTTGATAAACAAAATGCTCAAGCCGACCAGTCCAATTTGCAAACCATTGCACAACGTTTTGTCAATAATAAGGTTAATTTGATTTGTGCTATTGCCACTCCCGCGGCTCAGACCGTAGCTAATGCTACCAAGGATATTCCTATTGTTGGTACAGCTATTACCGATTACGAAGCTGCGAAATTAGTAAAATCTAATGCTAAACCTGGAACTAATGTGACTGGTACTACGGATATGAATCCAGTTAAAGAACAAATTGATATGATTAAGAAAATTGTTCCGCAGGCTAAGACTTTGGGCTTTCTCTATACTTCCAGCGAAGTTAATTCTCAATTGCAAATTGAATTAGCCAAAAAAGAAGCTGAAGCACAAGGAATGAAGACAGTTGAAGCAACCGTATCTAATGTGAACGATATTCAACAAGCAGCTCAGAGCTTGGTAGGCAAAGTTGATGCTATTTATGTACCGACTGATAATATCTTGGCTTCGGCTATGCCGACCTTGACTATTGTTACCAACGGAGCGAAGATTCCTGTTTTCTGCGGCGAAGGCGGTATGACTAGAGCAGGTGGCGTGGCTACTTTGGGTATTGATTACTACAAATTGGGCTTCCAAACCGGCGTTATGGCAGCGGATATTCTATCTGGTAAGGCCAAAGCAGCAGATATGGCTATTCAGACCCAGAAGGAGTTCCAAGTTATTGTTAACGAAGCTGAAGTTAAAAAGCTTGGTCTGACTATTCCGGCAGACATCTTGAAACAAGCAAAAGGAGCTAAATAATGTTTGATTTATTGTTGCCTACAGTGTCGCAAGGACTTTTGTGGTCCATGTTGGCACTGGGCGTTTTCTTGACTTTTAGAGTGTTGGATATTGCGGACTTGACTGTAGAGGGCAGTTTCCCTCTAGGTGCAGCGGTAGCGGCAGCCTGTCTGGTCAAGGGTGGGAACCCTTTTACGGCTATAGTGTTGGCAGCGATTGCCGGCGGCTTGGCCGGAGTGATAACCGGTTTGTTGCATACCAAACTAAAAATACCTGCTTTGTTAGCAGGTATTTTGACTATGATTGCCTTATATTCCGTGAATCTGCGGGTTATGGGTAAGGCTAACTTATCTCTCTTGCGCGTGGATACAGTTTTTACTTATTTGCGCAATATGGGCTTAGATAATAATATGTCTATTTTTACTGTGGGTATTATTAGTACTGTTCTTTTTGTCTTGGCGATTTACTGGTTCTTTGGTACGGAAATCGGTGCTGCTATTAGAGCCACCGGCTTTAATCCGCAGATGATTAGAGCTCAAGGTGTGGACACCAACCATACCATTATTTTCGGCTTGCTCTTAAGTAATGCTTTGGTGGCTATCTCCGGTGCGTTTATTGGTCAGAGCAACGGCTTTGCCGATGTCGGCATGGGCGTAGGTACTATCGTAATCGGCTTAGCTTCGGTTATTATCGGTGAGGTGCTCTTTGGCACCAGAAGTTTCAAAAATAGTTTGATTTCTGTAGTTTTGGGCAGTGTTGTTTATCGTATCGTTATTGCTGTAGTATTGCAAATGGGTATGCCGCCTAATGATTTGAAGCTCTTCACGGCAGTACTCGTTGCCTTGGCACTGGCGTTACCCTTGTTCCAAAACAAAATCAACAAAAGAAAGGTGGCGGAATAATGTTAAGAATAGAGCATGTTTCCAAGACCTTTTTCCCTGGCAGTGTGAATGAAAAAAGGGCGCTGAATGATTTGAACTTACAGATGAATCCTGGGGATTTCATTACCGTCATCGGCGGTAATGGTGCTGGTAAATCTACTATGCTTAATTCTATTGCCGGTGTGTTTCCTATTGATGCCGGTAAGATTATTATCGACGGCGAGGATATTAGTAAAAAAGCAGAGCACCAGAGGGCTAAATATATCGGTCGTGTTTTTCAAGACCCGATGCTGGGTACTGCGGCAGGCATGATGATAGAAGAGAATTTAGCTTTAGCTGCGCGCCGCGGTAAGACGCCGACGCTGGCTTGGGCTATCAAGGATAGTGAGAGAGACGATTTCCGCGAAATGTTGCGTGGTCTGGACCTTGGTCTAGAGAGTCGTATGACTAATAGGGTGGGTTTGCTCTCAGGTGGTCAAAGGCAAGCGCTGACTCTGCTTATGGCGACGATGAATCAGCCCAAATTGTTGCTCTTAGACGAGCATACGGCTGCCTTGGACCCCAAAACAGCTGAAAAAGTATTGAACTTGACTTTGGATATTGTGCAACGGCATCATCTGACGACTTTGATGATTACCCATAATATGCGAGATGCTCTGCGTTTTGGTAACCGCCTAGTTATGATGAACGCAGGCCGGATTGTTGTTGATGTGGAAGGCGAAGAGAAAGAAAAATTAACCATTCCTGACCTCTTGGCTTTGTTCGAAAAGGCTAGTGGCAGTGCCTTGGATAATGATAGGATATTATTAGGATAAAGGATTGTGGCAGCGTGAACAGACTTAAAGATATTAAATGTTTTCTTTTTGATATGGATGGTACTATTTATCTGGGTAATGAGCTATTACCAGGTGTGGCGGATTTCTTTCGTACACTGAGAGAGCGAGGCAAAAAATTCTATTTTGTGACTAATAATTCTTCCAAGGGTCATAGCCACTATGTAGAGAAATTGCGTAAGCTAGGCATTGATGCCCAGACTGAAGATATTATTATTTCCTCCGATGCCCTGACTTACTATCTGGACAGAGAGCAGCCTAAGAGTAAGCTCTTTGTTCTAGGTACGCCGGAGCTGCAAGAAACTATTAGTAAGGCAGGCTATACTATTATAGAGGACGAGACGACGAGGCCGGATTTGGTGGTTGTGGGTTTTGATATGACTTTAGCTTATCAGAAGCTGGCGCGGGCGTGCCGCTGGATTGACCAGGGAGTGCCCTATCTAGCGACCCATGGCGATGTCCGTTGCCCTATTGAAGGCGGTGAATATCTGCCTGATAGCGGTGCTATTTTGGCCCTGATCAAGACCGCTACGGGTAAAGAGCCTCTTATTATTGTAGGTAAACCGAATCATTATATTGTGGATTTGCTCCGAGACAGAGGCAGCTATGCCCGCAGTGAGCTGGCTATGGTGGGGGATAGATTGACGACGGATATTGCCTTTGGTCTTAATAACCATATTCTTTCGGTTTTGGTTTTGACAGGCGAAGGCACAGTAGCAGAAGCAGATAGACTTGGTATTCATCCTGATGTCATACTGCCGCGAGCCGTGGATATCTTGAAATATATTTGACAAACTACTGCTAACAAGTTATATTTATACTACATTTTGTGTAACAATAGATGAGGGGTGTAAGCTAAATAATGAAAAAACCATTTGTAAGTAAAGAAAAATTAGAAGAGATTGCTGCTCAATATCCCACACCTTTTTATCTCTATGATGAGAAAGGTATGCGCGATAATGCCAAAAAGGTAGAGCAGGCTTTTGCTTGGAATAAGGGGTTTAAAGAATATTTTGCGGTTAAAGCAACGCCGACGCCGCGCTTATTGAAGATTCTGAAAGAAGAGGGCTGCGGTACCGACTGCTCTTCTTATACAGAGCTCTTGATGAGCGATGCTTGTGGGTTTAAAGGCAGCGAGATTATGTTCAGCTCCAATGTGACGCCGGCCGAGGATTTTCAGTTGGCTAAGCAGCTGGGAGTAATCATTAACCTAGACGATATTACGCATATTGATTTTCTAGAACAAGTAGCCGGGATTCCCGAGACTATTTGTTGCCGCTATAATCCGGGTGGACATTTTGCCATTGCTAATGATATTATGGACAATCCCGGTGATGCCAAATACGGTATGACCAAAAAGCAGTTGTTTGAAGCCTATAAAATTCTGCAAGCCAAGGGTGTTAAGCATTTTGGCATGCATGCTTTCTTGGCTAGTAATACCGTGACTAATAAATATTATCCTGAATTGGCACGCACGATGTTCCAAGTAGCAGTTGAAATCAAAGAGCAATTAGGCATTGGTGTTGAGTTTATCAACCTTAGTGGTGGTGTGGGTATTCCTTACAAGCCGCAGCAACCTGGTAATGATATTCTAGCCATCGGTGCTGGCGTGCAAAAAGTTTATGAAGAAGTATTGACCCCGGCAGGCTTAGGGAATGTGGCGATTTTCACCGAGATGGGCCGCTTTATGATGGGACCCTATGGTGCGTTGGTGACACGTGCTATTCATGCTAAGCATATCTACAAGGAATATATCGGTTGTGATGCATGTGCGGCTAACTTAATGCGTCCTGCTATGTATGGCTCTTATCATCATATTACTGTGATGGGTAAGGAAAACGCTCGTCACGACCATAAATATGATGTGACTGGTGGTCTGTGCGAGAACAATGATAAATTTGCCATTGATAGAATGCTGCCCAAGATAGATAACGGTGACTTGCTCTTTATTCATGATGCCGGTGCACATGGTTTTGCCATGGGTTATAACTATAATGGTAAATTACACTGCGCGGAGCTCTTGTTGCGCGAAGATGGCAGTGTGGAGATGATACGTCGAGCAGAAACACCGGCTGATTATTTTGCCACCTTTGATTTTACCGGATTGTTCAAAAATATTAAATAAAAGTAGTGAAGATGATTTAGATGCGTGCTAGTCAACAGCTTGACACTTATAAAAATCTTAATAATTGGAAAAATTTTCGCCTACGGCTTTTCTGGGAAGGTATCTTAGTTGGTATCTTCTCCGGATGCGTTGTAGGTTTTTTCCGCTTTGGCATTCATGCTGTGGAGACTTACCGAGGTCAGCTCTATCTTTTCTTGCAAAATAATCTTACTTGGACTAATCTAGTGGCCCTAGTTGTGTCAGCTTTTGTTATTGCGGGACTGCTGAGCTGGCTAATTAAGTTCGAGCCATTGTCCGGCGGCAGTGGTATTCCCCAAGTTAAGGGTAATATTCTGGGGTTGTATAAAACGGTGTGGTGGAGAATTCTGCTAGCCAAATTAGTTGGCGGCATAGTCGGTATTGGTGCTGGTCTATCCCTAGGCAGGGAAGGACCTTCAATACAGTTGGGTGCTATGACTGGACAGGGGCTGAGCCGCAGCTTGGGGCGAACCCGTATGGAAGAGCGGTATCTGATTAGTAGCGGCGCCGGTGCCGGCTTGGCAGCTGCTTTTAATGCTCCCTTGGCAGGAGTAATATTTACGCTTGAGGAGCTCCATAAGAATTTTTCGGCAGTGGTGCTTTTGCCTACTTTGGCGGCAGCACTAACGGCGACGGTGATTTCGCATGGATTTTTCGGCACGCAGCGAATTTTTACGATACCGGCTATTGCCTATTTCCCGGTGCATTATTTGTATATTATTGTTATTATGGGTATTTGTTTGGGCTTTATTGGTGTTTTCTTTAATTATTCCCTGCTCAAAGCCAGCGAGTTCTACCAAGCACCTATCTTTAAGCATACTTACACCAAAGCTTTGCTACCTTTGTTGATGGCGATACCGCTTGGTTTCTATCTACCCGAAGTCTTGGGTGGCGGTAATAGTTTGGTAGATGCACTGGTGGCTAACCCTACCCCGTTAGAGTTTCTCCTAGTGCTTATTGTCGGCAAATTCATCTATACTATGTTCAGCTACGGCTGTGGTGTGCCGGGCGGGTTCTTCTTACCGATGTTGGTCTTGGGAGCGTTAAGTGGTAATATCTTGGGTACGGTTTTTATTGATTTAGGACTTTTGGCAGAAGCGTATAGAATACATGTCATAGTTTTTGCTATGGCGGGCTTTTTTGCAGCTTCGGTGCGTTCCCCCATTACAGGCATTGTTCTCATTCTGGAAATGACAGGTTCTTTTATACATTTGGTTCCCTTGGCCATAGTAGCTATGTGTGCTTATGTGGTAGCGGAGCTCTGTCACAGCAAGCCGATTTATGATTCGTTGCTAGAGAAGGCTCTGGCGGCGGCTGATGACAGCAATCCTGCTTTTGAGAAGAAAGAGACACGTAATATTATTGAAGTTGCTGTAGAGAGCGGTAGCGCAGCGGATGGTAAATTCGTCAAAGATATTAACTGGCCTGAGAGGACCTTGCTGGTAGACGTTAAGCGTGGGGAGGATGACTTAGTACCCAGCGGCGATACGAGACTCAAGGTAGGAGACTATCTCTATATTTTGGCTGACAATGAGCAAGCGGAAGACGTACGCAAAATTTTTGAATAAAAACAGAAGGGACCATAAGCTACTATGCTCATGGTCCCTAATTCTTTTGTAGATAAATGAATATTTGCTTAACTTATGACTTCTATTCCTCTGGTAACTCCGGAGTGTAATCGCCCCTGTCCACGACCATTTCGTAACCAATATTGCGTAGTTGTGAATTAACCAGGCGCAGCGAGCTGACTGCTTCGCCGCTGGCCGTAGTTTTGCCATCGTAGAGAGTGTATTTATCCCTCTCGTCCTCTGGGGTCAGATTGGGCATAATGACATTGGCTCCGGACAAGATACCATGGACCCGTCCATTGGGATGGAGTGTGGCTAGTGCTGTGGTAGCAGGGATTAAGGCACGAGGGAACATCAGTCGCAAGATGGCAATACAGCGCAAGGTCATCTCTAGGCTGCCGGGCTCTTGGTGTCGGAAGGGCGTGTCTTGTTGTGGAATGAAAGGACCGATGCCAATCATAGCAGGTTCTAATTCCTTCAGGTAGAGGAAGTCACCTACTAAATATTCAGGCACTTCATAAGGAGCACCGACCATGAAGCCGGCACCTACCTGAAAGCCAATTTCTTTGAGGTCGCGCAGACAATCCAGACGAGTAGAGAGCTTGTAAGAAGGGGGATGCAACCTAGAATAATGCAGACTGTCTGCTGTTTCGTGGCGTAGCAGATACCTATCTGCCCCGGCATCATACAATCTTTGGTAGGAGCGGCGTGTTCTTTCACCGATAGAGAGCGTGATAGCACAATCGGGGAAGTACATCTTGATAGCAGAGATGATATCGCACATAACATCATCAGTAAAATAATGGTCTTCGCCGCCTTGCAGCACAAAAGTCCGAAAACCTAAATTATAGCCGCGTTTGCAGCAGGTTAGGATTTGTTCTTTGGTCAGGCGATAACGACTAACATATTTGTTGCTGCAACGCAAGCCGCAATAAAAACAATCTTTTTGGCAGTGATTGGTAAATTCAATCAACCCTCTGATATATATTTGCTTGTTGAAGTTGAAGATTGCTACCTGTTGGGCATAGCTAAATAGTTTGTTCCGTTCGGCTACCTTTTCGGTAAGCAAAAGTGTTTTAAATTCATCCTCTTTCAGGATGTGTTCGGTGGCTAATTTAGTTACTAAATCCATAATACAGCTCCTCTTATTTTAATCACTCTCTAATTATACACTATTTTGACTTAATGGTGTAGTTAAGCAAAATATATGATAAAATAGATTATTGAGGTGAAAGCAATGATGAAAGTACGGACAATAATACTAACACTTATTACCCTGTGCACTGTAAGCTTCACGGTGCAGGCAGCTAACCCCGTGACTGAGTTGGATTTTTATGCTATCAGTGACTTGCGTGGCACCATAAGGGCAGAGGAAAATATACCGGGTATAGCCAAATTAGCGGGTGTAGTGGAGCAGCTGCGTGCACAGAATCCTCAAGGGACGGTTTTGCTAGGTGGAGGTAATATGATTTTTGGTACCCTAGAGAGTAATCGCAATGTGGGACGACCTATGGTAGCCGCTATGAATGCTATGAAATTTGATGCCGATGTTATTGGTACTAATCTCTTTGATTTGCCCCCACAAATTTTCACTGAACAACTGACCAAAGCACATTTTCCCTATGTGAGTTGTGCGGTAGTTCCCAAGACCGGCAAGGAT
>JAQUUF010000045.1:6749-8030 GCA_028693975.1 Acidaminococcaceae bacterium | reverse complement strand
CATCACTATTGTAACACTGGAGGTTTTTGCTATAAGCAATTTAATCTCACCGGCACAGCCGGTGGTTTATTGTTTCTCGCTCCTCTGTCGCTCGAAACCACCACTAAAGTAAAAGATACAAACAAAAGAGAGCACCTAAGTGCTCTCACAGACCTCGTTTGATGATGGACTCACCATATTTGTCTTTTAACGCATCCAGTACTTGGGTGCGTTTTTTGTTGCGCGTATCATCCGCTTCTTCCAGCAGCACTGCTCCGGAGGGTTCGAGCTTACTCACATAGACACCCAAAAGCCGAACTGGTTTATTCCATTTAACTTTAGTCGTGAGCTGTCGCACGATATCTTCGATATCTTCATCCAAGCTGATAGCCCGCTCAGTAGAGAAGCTACGGGTAATAGACTGGAAATCATTAAATTTTACTTTTAAGGTTACGGTATGGCCGGCCACACCTTCGCCCCGCACCCGATAGCCCACTTGTTGACAAAGTGCTCCCAATCCCGCTTGAATCTCTCGTTGGTGCTGTAAGTCAAAATCATAGGTAGTTTCCCTACCAATAGATTTGGCTTCTCTATCACTGACCACAGGTCTATCATCCAGTCCCTGCGCCAATTGCTTCACTACGCCAGCGTTATTGCCCAAGGCTTTGGCCAAATAAGCAGTATCACAAGCCGCCAATTGACCGATAGTTATAACGCCCAGCTTGTGCAAAGCTTGTTCTGCCTGCTTGCCAATACCAAATATCTTACCAATAGGTAACGGTGCTATGAAGTCTGCCGCTTCTTCCTGACGAATAATTACCAAACCATCCGGTTTGCGCAAGTCAGAAGCTAGCTTAGCCAAAAACTTATTAGGTGCCAGCCCCACCGAAGCAGTAAGCCCTGTCACCGCATGAATTCTATCCTTAATTTGTTGTCCCAGCGCAGGTACATCTCCTACCAGATGCTCCATACCCGTCAAATCCAAGAACGCTTCATCAATGGACAACGGCTCCACTTGGGGCGAAAACTCATGAAAAATACTCATTATTTGTTGAGACACTTCCTTGTAGCGCCACATCCGCCCTTGCACAAAGATGCCTTGAGGGCAGAGGCGATACGCCATCACAGAAGACATGGCCGAGCGTACACCAAATCGCCTAGCCTCATAAGAGCAGGTAGAGACTACACCGCGCACACTATTACCGCCTACTATTACAGGCAACCCTCGATATGCGGGGTTGTCCAATTGTTCCACACTTGCAAAAAAAGCATCCATATCCACATGCATAATCCAACGCATCA
>JAQUUF010000045.1:0-6739 GCA_028693975.1 Acidaminococcaceae bacterium | reverse complement strand
ACAATATTTTGCACCCCAAAACAATAAGCACTATGCCGCCCGCCATCTCGGCTTTTTCCCTACCATATTCACCAATAATAGTCCCACAGGTACAGCCCACAAAAGAAAAAACGAAAGTAGTTAAACCAATTATTACTGCCGCCTGCCAAATGTTCACCTGTAAGAAAGCAAAGCTAATACCTACCGCCAAAGCATCGATACTTGTGGCCACTGCCAGAAGAAACATATCCTTCACACCATAGCTCTTAATTATAGGGCAGGAGGACTTGGCCTCACGGAGCATATTCCACCCCAAATACACCAAGAGCAAGAACGCTACCCAGTGGTCATAGTTCTCAATATACGTCTGGAACAACGATGCCGCATAATATCCCAGCACCGGCATCAGAGCCTGAAAAGCCCCAAACCATAAACCGAATTTGAGTCCTGACGCTGTTCGTTGAAAGGCAGGCAAAGCCACGCCCCCACAGACAGATACTGCCAGCGCATCCATAGATAAGCCTATAGCCAGCAAAAAAATTGTCAATAAAGTCATCGTAAATCTTACTCCAATATATCTTCTTGTATTTCCTCATCCAAATAAGGTATTACCTGCTGTGCCAATTCTTCCGGTACGCCATAGAAACTCCCGGCAATACTCCCGGTAATCGCAGCCAAGGAATCTGAACCGCCTACGGAAATAATATTACGCAGGGCATCCTCGAAGTTCTCCGACTCCAAGAAAGCCTCTATCGCCGGTGGCACCGACATGGGACAGGTAGGCACAAAATTATACCTAAGCCTAATATCCTTAAGCGTAAAACCCAGTTCGTACTTACTTAGAGTATAACGGCGTATCTCTTCCTTACTAGCACCATTTTTGCCCAGATAGACACAACCAGCCACGCACTGAGCACCTTTGATGCCTTCGGCGTGATTATGAGTAATAGCCACAGCCATCTGCGCCAGCTCTTCTGCTTCGGCTAAGGACGAAGCCATCAGGCCCGCTGAGCTTACCCTAGACGCCGCAGTAACACCGGCACTGCCATAAGGCTTAGGCTCGTCGGCAAAAAGCCAATCACTGAACCTGTGACTAAAAGCCACCTCTTGACTTTGATACAACCAGCCAATACGCAAGAGCTCTTCCTGCATCTCGGCTGCAAAATCCAATTGTTTGTTCTCTTGCAGGTAATACGCAATGACGTTTGACGTTGCAGCCGTCAAAATAGTGTCATCCGTAAAACGAGCTCGTAGGTCAAGCAACTCAAAACTCTTCGTTCTAATGGGTTGGAAGGCATAAATAGAACCAACCACATCACCAATTATTGCCCCTAACACAAATATCCACCCCTTTGCCTCCTATATTTCACGGTATTATTATACCTTATAATTAGAAATAGGGACAGGCACCTTTTCCAAAACTTAGCTCGCTCAAGATTGGAAAAAAGGACCGTCCCCGTTTTCAATTATGGTATTTTTCATGCCGCATTATTTTGAAAGCACGATAAATTTGCTCCACCAAGATTACGCGTATCATTTGATGGGTGAAGGTCAGACGGAAGAAGGAGATGCGCTCATCTGCCCTCTGGCGCAATTCATCAGTAAAGCCATAAGCACCGCCGATAACGAAGGTAATACTGCTTTTGCCACTGAGCATAAGATTCTCCAATTTGTCCGCCAGCTCCGGCGACGAGATACTCGTGCCTATGACATCCAGCAGAACCACGTAGGAGCCCTCCGGTAGCAACCGCAGTAGCTTATCCGTTTCTTTCTCGATAGTCCTGTCTTCACTACTTTCTAATATTTTCAGCTTGCAGAAAGGCCCCAGCCGCTTAACATACTCTGCCAAAGCCTCCTGCCAATATTTCTCTTTTAGTTTGCCGATACAGACGATATTAATCTGCATAGCTTAATTGTTTTGAGGCATTTCTTGCAAAGTAACGGTCACATCTTGCTCGCTGTCGCCTCTTAAAATAGTCACGGTAACTTTGCCGCCTACAGTACTGTCATTAATCAGTTCTTTCAGCTCAGCCACCTTGCTTACTTTCTTGCCATTGAACTTGGTGATAATATCATTAGGTCTGATGCCTGCTCGCCAAGCTGGTCCGCCTTGTGCTAGCTTCATAACAAAAACGCCGCCACGTACATCTAAGTTAAAGCCATAACGATTAGCAATCTCTTGGTCAATCAAGCTTACCCCCAAATACGGTCTGACGATATGCCCTTTCTTAGCCAATTCAGCAATTATAGGCTTCACTTCGTTGATGGGAATAGCGAACCCAATACCCTCGACGCCACTAACTGCCACCTTGGCACTATTGATACCAATAATCTTGCCTTCCACATTGACCAGAGCACCACCGGAATTGCCTGGATTGATAGCTGCATCAGTTTGGATAAGCTTGAACTTGCGCTCACCAATCTCAATAGACCTATTCAAAGCACTAATAACACCTACAGTAACACTACCGCGGAACTCCAGACCTAATGGGTTGCCGATAGCAATGGCTGTCTCGCCTACTTGCAAATCACTGGAATCACCAAATTCGGCCACAGCTAATTCTCCGGCATCAATCTTGACTACAGCTAAGTCGGTAGCAGCATCGGCACCGAGAACCTTGCCTTTGTAAGTTTTGCCATTGGATAAGCTCACCGTAATCTCTTGAGCACCTTCCACTACATGGTTATTGGTCACAATAAGACCGCTCTCATCATAAATTACGCCAGACCCAGTGCCACGCTCAGTTAACTGCACCCGATTAAAGAAATCTCTGACATAAGCTTTGTTCGTAATACCGACCACAGCCGGACCCACCTTAGCCGCCGCCTGTACGATAGGCGTATTGCGTGCACCACTAATCTGGGGAGCAGAGGTACTGGTAGCAGCCGCTGTCGCACTTCCTGTGGCATCTTTCTTCGCCAAAGAGCAACCACCCACCACCATCACTACGCCCAAAGACATGCCTACCAGAACCGAAATTGCCTT
Source organism: Acidaminococcaceae bacterium (assembly GCA_028693975.1). GTDB lineage: Bacteria > Bacillota > Negativicutes > Acidaminococcales > Acidaminococcaceae > JAQUUF01. The sequence continues at coordinate 3,774 of JAQUUF010000045.1, read as the reverse complement.
AGTCATCAATTGTTTACGCATTATCTTCACTCCATTCCTCATTATTAATAGCTTCTTTTTGATTAGTTACATATATATCCGTGCCAGTTAGCGACTGTCCTAGCAGCTCCTGCACAGTGGCCAAAGCCAAATCAGGCCGATTATTCTCTGCGCTCAAATGCGCCAAGAATATCTCCTGCGGCAATTGCTGCAGCTGAGCAAGCATAAAGCCCGCTGCCTTATTGGACAGATGTCCCAAAGGTCCCAAGATTCTCTCTTGCAACTCCACCGGATAAGAGCCATGTTTAAGCATCTCCACATCGTGATTAGCTTCGAGAATCAGCACCTTGGCACCCTCCACCGCTGCCTGACAAGTCGCTGTCACATAGCCGCAGTCAGTTAGATAAGTACATTTCTCGCTGCCACAGCGTAGCATATAGCCCACAGGGTCTGCCGCATCATGGGGAATACTAAAAGGCTCAATATCCAAATTCCCCAAAGTAAATTTTCGTGGTATTACTCTAATCAGCTCACGCTTAATAGAACTTCTATCTTTGTAATTTTGCCAAGTCTTCTCTGTCGCATAGATGGGAACAGCATTATTTTTGGCAAAAACTTTGAGCCCATTAACGTGGTCAATATGTTCATGGGTTAGCAAGACCGCGCTCAAATCACTTGGCTCTAAGCCCGACTCTCGCAAAGCTGTGACTATTCTCTTGCAGCTAATACCTGCATCCACCAGTACCGCTGTGTCGCCGGTCTTGATAATCGTGGAATTACCACGACTGCCACTGGCAATGACCTTCACCGCAAAAGTATCACTCATCGTCGTTCCTCACCAGCTGAGGACCGGCGCTAGTGCCCAATCTATCAGCCCCTGCTTGCAAGAGCTCCAAAGCCAAGGCCCTATCTCTAATCCCACCGGCGGCTTTCACACCTATGCCAGCCGCAGTAGCCTCCCTGCGCAAAATCTCTACGTCATGCACAGTAGCACCGCCAGAACCAAAACCGGTACTGGTCTTGACAAATTGCGCTCCGCCCTGGGCCACGAGCTGTGTCGCCCGAGCTTTTTCCGCATCCGTCAGCAGACAAGTCTCAATAATTACCTTGACCGGCTGAGGCGTAGCCGCTGCTACCACGGCCTGAATATCTTCTACTACCGCACCATAATTACCACTTTTGAAAGCTCCTATATTCATGACCATATCTACTTCGTCAGCATGGTCGCTAACCGCTGCCCGTGCTTCTGCCGCTTTAACAGCCGTCAGGTTCGCCCCCAAGGGGAATCCTATGACAGTCACTACTTGAACTTGACTCTTAGTGAGCAAATGCTTAGCTAATGCCACGTAACAGGGATTCACGCATACACCAAAAAGCTTATAATCCACCGCCTCTTGGCACAACTTAATAATATCTTGCACATTGGCTTCACTCTTGAGCAAGGTATGCTCTACATGAGAAGCAATATTCATCTTCGCCACCTCGTTTCATAATATATATTATACCAAAATAATGGCATTTATGTGTTTTAGTTTTAATTTTACATTTTTAACACAATTTACAAAGCAAAAAAAGGAAACCGGTAGCACCGATTCCCCTGACAACTGCATTATTGTTGATTTTTTTTAGCACATTCCGGGCATAAACCTTGGAAATAAATTTGACAACCCTGCAAAGTATATTGACTCTTAGTGCTAGCGTCTTCTTCCAAAGCCGTAGTATCCAAATCAAAAATATCATCTACCCTGCCACAGCCTAGGCAACGCACATGGGCATGTCTGCTAATATCGGCATCATAGCGGAAAGCCTCTTCGCCGGTATTTAACTTCTGGATAATACCCAGTTCCGTTAGAATTTCCACAGTCTTGTAGACAGTGGCAAAACTCATTGTAGGATATTGATGGTGCAATTTCTTATAGATGGTCTCTGCTGTAGGATGCGCTTTGGTACTAGCCAAGATGGAGTATATAGCCAATCTCTGGGGTGTAACCTTGCAGGCATTCTCTCTTAATAGCTTGGACAATTCCGTACTAGTATACATCTTCTCTACCTCTCTCCCTCATTAAACGGTTCACATCCGCTTTTGTATCTTTATAATTATAAATTAATAACTATTTTCTGTCAATAATGAAGCACATAAACAAGATGTATTATGAAAAACAAATGATACTATTCTAAGAAGCGCCTTCTTGTTTCAACTGGCAAGTTTGGAAAAAAGGACCGTCCCCATTTTCAATTTGCGCCTAGATACAAAATATGGTATGCTTGCACAGTAATTTTATCCCCATACAGAAAGAGGTCTTACGAAATGACGGAAATTTTTGCTTTGGTTGCTCAGGAACTCAAACTGCCCCCACAAAAAGTTAAAGCAACCTTAGGATTATTGGACGAAGGTAACACAATTCCTTTTGTCGCTAGATATCGCAAGGAAGTAACTGGTTCTTTGGATGAAGAAGAAATTCGCAATATCAGCGAAAAAGCACAATATCTGCGTAATTTGCAAGCACGTCGAGAAGAAATCCTCTCCTCCATTACCAATCAGGGGAAACTAACCCCGGAATTAGAAACCGCAATTAATGCCGCCAGCAAATTGCAAGAGCTGGAGGACTTGTATTTGCCCTATAAACAAAAGAAGCGCACACGGGCCATGATTGCTCGTGAAAAAGGCCTGGAGCCCTTGGCTAACCTCATCTTAACGCAGGCCAAACCTCAAGGCAGCTTAGAAGAACTGGCTACCCCTTACCTCGACAGCGAAAAAGGTATCGACAACGTAGCCGACGCTTGGCAAGGAGCACAGGACATCGTCGCCGAAACAATCTCTGACAGAGCCGATATTCGCGAGACCCTGCGCAAGGAGCTGTGGCGCAGTGCTGAGCTGGCTTCTGAGCTAACCGTAGACGAAACTACAGGTCAAGACTTCTTGATGTACAAAGACTACTCCGAACCTATTCGCCAATTACCGCCGCACCGTATTCTAGCCTTGAACCGCGGCGAAACCAAAGAATATCTCAAGCTTAAGCTTGTATTGCCGGGTGAGTCCATCTTGGGTATTCTCGGCCGCAAAGTAGGTATCTTACCGGATACTTCTTTTACCGAGCTCTATACTGCTGCCTTAGCCGACGCTTATAAACGTCTCATTTTCCCTGCTCTAGAACGGGAAATACGCAGTGAATTAACCGAAAAAGCTGAAAAACAAGCTATCTCTGTTTTTGCCACTAACCTGCGCCAGCTCTTACTGCAGCAACCAATTGGCGGCCATACCGTTATAGGTCTGGACCCTGGCTACCGCACCGGCTGCAAAACAGCCGTTATCAGCCCACAGGGTGATGTGCTGGCGACTACTGCCCTCTTCATTACCGGCAGCGACAGACAGCAAGCCAACGCCGAGGCTGAATTTGTTAAGCTAGTTGAACAATACCATGTCACTCTAGCTTCCATCGGTAATGGTACTGCTTCCTACGAAACAGAAGAGTTTACGGCCAAAATGATTGAAAAGCATCAGCTCAATATGTCCTATATCATCACCAGTGAAGCCGGAGCTTCTGTCTATTCTGCTTCCAAGCTAGCTAGAGAAGAATTGCCGGAGCTAGATGTTTCCCTGCGTGGTGCCGTCTCTATCGCTAGGCGCGTACAAGACCCCTTAGCCGAATTGGTCAAGATTGAACCCAAAGCCATCGGTGTCGGTCAATATCAGCACGATGTTAACCAAAAAACTCTCACCGGTACCTTAGGCACAGTGGTTGAATCCTGTGTTAACCATGTCGGCGTAGAGCTCAACACGGCGTCCCCGGCTCT
>JAQUUF010000044.1 GCA_028693975.1 Acidaminococcaceae bacterium | reverse complement strand
TCTGAGAGAGAACTTTTATATAATACCATTAAATTGTAACATTGTCAACACTTTATTGAACTTTTCAGTTCCGCTCCCGGCACCAGATCCCTCTGCTCCTGAAAGCTTAATTATATTACCACATCCCCGTATTCCTGGCAACCCCTTTTGTGAAAAAAACTCCCTGCACATTGTACAGGGAGCTCAACTACATTATTTACTATCTTTATTTCTCATATGAGGAAAGAGTATAACGTCTCTAATTGAAGAACTATCAGTAAGGAACATGACCATTCTGTCAATGCCAATACCTAATCCCCCTGTGGGAGGCAAGCCAACTTCTAGCGAGGTAACAAAGTCTTCATCCATCATATTGGCTTCTTCATCACCGGCGTTTCTTTCTTCTACTTGCTTGAGGAACCTTTCTCTCTGGTCAATAGGGTCATTAAGCTCTGTAAATCCGTTACAAATCTCGCGACCATAAATGAAGCCTTCAAAACGATCCGTGATATCAGGGTTTGCTGCGCTGCTCTTAGCCAAGGGAGATATTTCCTTGGGGTATTCTGTAATAAACACAGGTTGAACAAGCTTCTCTTCCACAAATTGGTCAAAGAAAGCATTAATTATCTTGCCTACACCCCAAGTTGCCTCTACTTCTACTTTGGCCTCAGCAGCTAGCTGTCTAGCCGTATCAACGTCTGTTACATCAGTAAAGTCTTTGCCTGAGTATTTTTTTATAGCATCAATCATTGTAATTCGCGGCCAAGGAGGAGTCAAATCTATATCCGTTCCTTCATAGGTAATCTTCATAGTACCCAAAACGCGCTGAGCACATTCCGACACCACTGTCTCGGTCAAATCCATCATATCGTTATAATCAGCATAAGCTTGATAAATTTCTACCGAAGTAAACTCCGGATTATGCTTAATATCAATGCCTTCATTACGGAAAATACGTCCCATCTCATAAACACGCTCTAAACCACCTACTACTAAGCGTTTGAGATTCAGTTCTGTAGCTATACGCAAATAAAGCTGCATATCCAAAGCATTATGATAGGTAATAAACGGTCTAGCCGCCGCTCCTCCGGGAATAGTGTTAAGAATGGGAGTCTCAACTTCCAAGAAATCTCGACTATCTAAAATATCCCTTACACATTTAACTATTTTGCTACGCTTAATGAAAGTATCTTTAACGTCAGGATTTACAATTAGATCTAAATAGCGTTGACGATAGCGCATTTCAACATCTTTGAGTCCATGCCATTTCTCCGGCAAGGGACGCAATGACTTGGATAAAATCTCTAGCTGAGTAACCCTGATAGAAATCTCGCCCATATGGGTACGAAAAACCGTACCGGTAATACCTACGATATCACCAATATCCATCATCTTGACTAAAGCATAATTTTCTTCGCCTAATACATCCTTGCGAACATAGAGCTGGATACGTCCACTCTTATCCATAAGGTCCATAAAAGAAGTCTTGCCTTGTCCACGGATAGCCATCACACGTCCAGCTAGCTTAACTTCAGTTTCCTTAGCTTCTAATACTTCAAAATCATCGGCAATATCCTTGGCATGATGGGTCCACAAAAACCGATGGCCGAAGGGCATAATACCCACTTCTTCCATCTTGTGCATTTTACCAATGCGAACCTGCATTTGTTCATTTATCTTTTCTTCTGTCAAAGGCTCCTTTTCAATTTCTTCTTGAACCTTTTTGTTCTGATTATCTGCTGACATCAAATCCTACCCCTTAGCTTTCTTTTTTCTTATTGCCGTTGGTTTCTTAATCTCCAATATCTTATAGAATAACTCTCCTGCCGGAGTAACAACCTTAACCTTAGCTCCAACCTTTTGGCCCAAAATTGCAGCACCAACCGGTGATTCATTAGATATTTTGTTGTTGGCCGGATCAGCTTCTGTAGTTCCTACAATAGAGTATTCTTCTTTCTCATTGAACTCCAAATCTTCCACCAAAACAACACTGCCCAAAGAAACAACTTCTTTACTAATAGAAGAGTTTTTAATTACTTTGGCATTGCGTATCATTTTTTCCAGTTCCAAGATATGACCTTCAATAAAAGCCTGTTCATTCTTAGCATCATCATATTCAGAGTTTTCGCTTATATCACCGTAAGAAATAGCTATTTTTAGCCGTTCTGCTACATCTTGCCGCCTTTTAGTCTTGTAAAGTTCTAATTCATCCTCGAGTTTTTTGAGGCCTTCCGCCGTAAGTATTGTTTCTTCAACCATTATGATTTCTCCCTTGCAATTTATTTCTTACATTCTTACAATTATAATTTTTAAACTTGGGGTTGTCAACTATTTACGCATGGCGCACTACCAGCTCCTGCTTAACCACACTTCTAACAGTAGCAATCTCTTCTTCAGTGACGGGTCTTTCAAAATTGCGGAATCCGGCTAATTGGAAATTATGCTTATCAGCGAGCGCTGCAATAGTTTTGATTTGTTCAATGGTTAGATGACGGCCAAGAGTAAAATTCTCGTAGCGATGTTCCAGCGCCAAAATTATTGTTTCTGCCATGCAAGCATAGGACATGTGTGGCGGGAAGCCAAAGTTCAAGCCAAAGTCCACATTAGCTCCAGGTACGCGAATTACTCCGCCTTCTATGACCAAGACATCCTTGCGAGCTGCGCTAACTGCCTTGGAAACATTACGCGGCCGAGCCACATCGCAAACTACTGCTCCAGCTTTGAGATCTGCCGGTTCAATCAGGCAATCCACCGCACTGGTAACTGTAAGCACTACATCTGCGTCCTTAAGGCTAGCTTTAACATCAGAAGAAGTAGTAACCCCGCCGCTAACAATTGGAGCTATGGTGTGAGCTAACTCTTCTAAGGGTGCCTTATGACGTGCAACCAAAGTAATCTGCTTCGCCTTAGGTGCCAAAATTTTCGTACAAGCAGCGCCAATAGAGCCTGTAGCGCCAATAATCGCAACCTTTGCTTCACGGATATCTTTACCTAGGCATTTCATCGCTTCATCAGTTCCTTGCAAGGCTGTGGCCACAGTGTAACTATTACCGCTAGTCACTGCAATAGATAATTTTTTGGCGATACTAATGCCGGCATCTCCCACTACCGATGTAAACGCACCCAACCCAACTATCTTGGCGCCTAATTCTTGAGCCACTTGTCCCGCTTCAACAATCTTATCTATAACATACTCCTCTGGCAAGGTAATCATTTGCTTAGCAGTTAAAGGTACCGCAACGAACCAACCTTCCGCTTGCGCATAGGGAGATTTTATTCCCGTTATATGTGACGCCTTAAAGGGTTTCACATGGCGCATAGCCGCCTCTAGCCAAGTGCCCGGCACAAAGCGCATAGCTGGGAACTTTTTGGCAAAATCATCGACCACCAGTGGATGTAAGATAAAAGCAAACTTCTCCATTACAATTGCTCCTTATTTTCAAAATAGGTAATATCAGGTTTTATATCAAATCTATAAAGCATTTGTTCATATTCCGTTGTAGTTAAAGCCTGTTTCCGCCCCGCCAGAGCAACCAGCATCGCTTCCAAAACATTAGTGCCAAAACTACGTCCATCAAAATTAGGCGTCACCGTCAAAAGCATCTTAATCCCAGATGCCGCCAACATCTCGCGGTCCTGTGCCGTAACGGTATTAGTTATAATATATTTGCCCGGCAAAAAATCCGGCATAAATTTTTTAATAAAGAGAAAGTCCCCTACAATAATATCGTTTTGCAAGAAATACTCAGGGTGACGAATTACTTTGGTATTTTGCTCTTCTCCTGTCGGATAAAACCAGTTAATTGGCAACTTGGTCAGAATTGGTACTACCAATTGGGCCAATCTTCGTAGCGCAGTAAGTGAATGTATCGGAACATTAATACCAACTCCATAGACTAAATCTCCAAATGTCACTTGCGCACCCTGTTCGACCAAAGCCTTGCCAAGCGCATATCTATCTACCCCACACATATGCAAAACCTTTTTATTAGCAAAGTCAAACTTGCCTTCTTGCACCAGACGCTTAATAATATACGGCTCCAAAGAACGTTTGAGGCCGCTTCCGTCTAGCACGGGTGTCTTTTTTACGTCTTTAATCAAAGCAAAGGAATCCTCAAAGGCATAAGCCTGTTCATCAGCAAACAAATATAAATCTGTCCCGCCCATACCGAAAGCATCAACTAGTCCATCATAGCGATGAAAAAGTTCTTTGGCTAACGCTTTATCGCCATCAGTACCTTTTCTTTCAATATGTAGTGTCTGACCGTCTATGATAACATCACTAACTTTATCCCTTTGGGATGAGCCCAAGCTTATGCTCATTATCCGCAACATTGCTTAGTACCGTCCTTGCAGGCTAGCCATAATCTTGGTAATCAATTGCGGCTCTAGGTATTTATCTTCTTCTATAGGAGATTCTCCAAGTGAAATACCCATCACTTGTTTGTCAAGCAAGGCTTGTGCAGAATGAATTCTCATATCAGAAGCTGCCACAATAACTACATCATTGCCCTTGAGTTTAGTCACGAAGCCCATAACGTCATTGAGGAGTTCTGGGCCGCTGCGACTTTTGACAAAGTCCCAACGTTCTTTTTCAGTAAAGAGAAGACAATATTCGATCCCCTCCTTAGCCGCCAGGGTAGCAATTTCTTTCTTGTTGCTGATAGGAAAGGCCACCAAGGCAACTTTTCCACCCTTACGAATTTCCCCTAGGCTTTCTAGGCGAGAAACAAACGCGCGGTCCGTACCAAACTCTTTGGCTACATCTTGTTGTGAAAAACCTTGAATCCGCAAGTTTAGCATTGTTTCAATTTGGCTGAAAAGTTTACTTTTATTGATAAGCTTGTCACCAATACGAATTGGTTCCATTTGTAACACTCCTTACAAAATATGGTGTGCACATTTTGTGCACACCATATTCTATCACAGCTATTTATTATACTCAATAGCTTGTATTAATTTTTTAGTACTTCTTGATACTCCTCCAACAGGTGTTCAAAATCCCCATAAGTCAACATTTGATTAAACCTGCTTCTATAAGCGGCTGCACTTGGCAATCCGCGAACATAGGCATTGATATGTTGCCGCATCTCCTTAAGTGCCACCCGTTCTCCCTTGTATTCAATTAACATTTGCAAATGGCGCTTAATTAAGCCAAACTTTTCGTCTAGTGTGGGCAGTGCTGGAGGCTTAATACCCAGAAGCAATGCTCTTAATTCGCCAAACAGCCAAGGATTGCCATCAGCAGCTCTGCCTACCATTAAGCCATCACAGCCAGTTTCTTCTAGCATGCGTTGACCGTCCATAGCATTACGAATATCACCGTTACCAAAAACAGGAATAGAAACTGCCTGCTTTACCTGCCTAATTATTTCCCAATCGGCTTCGCCACTATAGAACTGTTCCCTCGTTCTTCCATGTACAGCGACAGCAGCAACACCAGCCTCTTGTGCCAAATGGGCCATAAGTGGAGCATTAATAGTCTTATCGCTCCAGCCGCTCCTGATTTTCACTGTAACAGGAATTTTGACAGCTTCTACCATGGCCGCTAATATTTCCTGTGCTTTACCAGGTTCTTTCATCAGTGCCGAGCCTTCACCGTTGGCCACAACTTTGTGTACAGGACACCCCATATTGAAATCAATCATATCAGCCCCGCTCGCCTCTACTATCTTAGCCGCAGCCGCCAGTTCTCTAGGATTGCTGCCAAAAAGTTGAATAGCTGTAGGTCGCTCGTGCTTATCTATTTCTAGCATTTTGAAGGTTTTTACATTTTTGTATAGTAAACCTTTGGCACTCACCATCTCAGAAACAGTGAACCCACAGCCGGCTTCACGGCACAAAACCCTATAGGGCAAGTCCGTTACTCCAGCCATGGGTGCTAAAGCCAAAGGTACTTCTAATTTAATTCTACCTATCTGCATTACTTTTGATTCTTCTCGTAAATAATACGCAAGCCATCTAGAGTCAGGAGAGGGTCAACAACGTCAATGCAGTCAGTTCCAGAAGCCATTGTATTGGCAAACCCGCCAGTAGCGATGACATACGCCTCGCCGCCTAATTCTTCCTTCATGTGCTTAACAACCCCTTCAATGAGCCCTAAATAACCATACATAATACCAGCTCGCATAGCACTAACTGTATTGGCACAAATAGCTTTCTTAGGCACTAACAGCTCAATTCGCGGTAACTTAGCTGTTCGTTGCGTCAACGCTTCCGCCGATATACCAATGCCCGGAGCAATAGCACCACCGAGGTAATCTCCTTCCGGCAAGATAGCGCAGAAGGTTGTTGCTGTACCAAAATCCATAACAATCATCGGCTTTTTCTGCTCGGCGTATTTGGCAAAAGCGGCCACAGCATTCACAATACGGTCTGCGCCAATTTCCTTAGGATTTTCGTAGCGGAGCTTCAAGCCTATTTTGAGTCCTTGTCCCACAACCATGGGCTGCATCTTAAAGTAACGCTCACACATGTGACACAACGGTACCAAAACCGGTGGCACAACACTAGAAATAATAATAGCATTAACATCGCACATATTCATATCGTCGGCATATTGGAACATATTCTGCAACAAAATACCAAATTCATCAGCAGTCTTGGAGCGGTCTGTCGAAAACCTCCAATTAACCAGTAACTTCTTACCCTTGAATACGCCTGCAACTATATTGGTGTTGCCTACATCGATGACCAGTAACATCTTAACTTCCTCCTCATTACAATTGTCCGGCCGCTATCAGTGATTTACGCACCTTGCCACCCACATAAGCGGCAATGACCGCTTTTATTATATCAAAAGGAAGAAAAGGTGCAACAGCTAAAATAAAAGTTTTTTCCCAAGTCATGGGTTTATTGAGAAAATAAGTGAAATTGAACATAAAACCAAGAGCACCAACTACATAAATCACCAACATTGAAAAAACCATATAGGCAATATTCCTGCCCAAACTCTTGTTAGAACTATGTTCTGTCAAATAACCAGCCACCCCGGAACCTATTATAAAAGATACTATAAACCCTCCTGTAGGGCCAAACAACATACCGACTCCAGCTTGCCCTTGATTAAACACCGGCAAGCCTAAGCAGCCGAGGATAATCCAGACTATAATACTCAATGGTCCATATTTGGGTCCTAACAATATACCACTCAGCAATACTATTAATGGTTGCAATGTATGTGGCACTACTCCAATGGGTACTACAATATAGGAACTAATAATCATTAGGGCAGCAAATATTCCTGTCATAATAAGATTCTTAGTTTTCATTATTGGTATTTGCTCCTTTCGGCTTTGGCCGGCCGAATAGAAACATCTCCTGCTACCACCTTTTCAATTCTGCCGTCGCCACGGTCTACAATCAATAAGCCGTCCTCATCTATATCTACGGCTTTCCCCTCGTAGGTACCGTCCGGAGCAATAACCTTAACTTGTTGCCCCAAAGTGGCAGAATATTCACGCCATACATCAAACACCGGAGCAAAGCCATGCTCCAAAATTTCTTCGTACAATTCCTCAAAGTTCTCCAACACTCTGGCCAAAAGTTCTGCCCTGACAATAGGCGTATGGCAAACATCGGCCAAAGAAATTGCACTGTCTACCAAATCTTTAGGCACCTGCTCTCGAGGCACACAGACGTTAATACCAATTCCTGTTACTATATAATTAATATGTCCGAACTCAGCACTCATTTCTGTCAGAATACCTACGAGCTTCTTGCCTTCCAGCAAAATATCATTAGGCCATTTAATGCGCGCTTCCACCCCAGGATAAGAATTGACAGCTTTAACCACTGCTACTGCTGCCAAAAGGGTGCATTTGGAAGCTTCTTCCGGCCTAAAATTAGGTTGTAAGACAAGGGAAAACCAGATACCACCGCCAGCCGGGCTGAACCAGCCGCGAGACAATCTACCCTTGCCTCCTGTCTGCTCTTCTGCCACACATACTAACCCGTTGCCACAACCATTCATAGCCAAAGCTTTGGCTATCTCATTGGTAGATGGCACTATTTCCTGATATTGAATTTTTTTGCCTAACCACTTAGTTTTTAAATAATTGCTAATTTCTGCCGGCAAAAGCTTGTCCGGTACACTAGTCAAAATATATCCCTTCTTTGCTACAGCTTTTATTCCATACCCTTCTTTTT
>JAQUUF010000043.1 GCA_028693975.1 Acidaminococcaceae bacterium | reverse complement strand
TGCAACTTAGCTTTGAAGTATTCCCCTTGCTTTGCTGCATTCTCCACTAAGTTATCCTGCTGGATAGTTGTCAAAGTAGCAAACGAGGCTGCACAAGCTAATGGATTACCACCAAAAGTGCCGCCATGGTCACCCTTGGCAAAAACATGAGTGCATTTAGCGTCTACCACAAACGCAGCCATGGGGAAACCGCCGCCAATACCTTTGGCCATCGTCATTACATCTGGCTTCACACCACTATGCATATAAGCAAACCATTTGCCGGTACGTCCGACACCAGTTTGGATTTCGTCAAAAATTAAAAGTGCATCATATTTATCGCACAGAGCCCGTACACCTTGCAAATATTCTTGCGTCGGCACATGAACACCGCCTTCACCTTGAATAGGCTCCAAGATAACGGCGCAAACATCCTCGTCCATCTTGGCTTCTAGTGCTGCCAAATCATTGTAGGGCACCCAGTCATGCCCGGCAGGTAACGGACCATAGCCTTGATTATAATGAGGTTGTCCTGTCGCCGCCACTGTGTTCAATGTGCGTCCGTGAAAAGACGCTTCCGCACTAAGAATCTTATATTTTGTAGGCCTTTTACTTACGCCGTACTTCAGAGCTAATTTCAAAGCACCCTCATTAGCCTCGGCGCCACAGTTGCAAAGAAAGACTTTCTCGAAGCCACTAACCTCACTAATAAGCTTAACTGCCTTAGCTTGAATTTCGGTATAGTACATACAAGAACAGTGCATTAACTTGCCAGCTTGCTCACTAATTGCTTGCACCAAGGCAGGATGAGCATGTCCTAACGCATTAACAGCAATACCTGCCAAAAAGTCTACATAACTTTTACCGTCCACATCATACAACATGCAGCCCTTACCATGGTCTAGGGCCACCTGATACCGGCCAAACACCGGTAGATAATATTGCTCTGTTTGAGCAATAATCTCTTGTGTATTCATCAAATATCCCCTCTTTATAATAAATATACTATTATGCTTTTACTACCTCTGTGCCTACACCCTCGTCTTTGAAAATTTCTGCCAAGATAGTATGCTCAGCGCGTCCATCAATAATATGAGCCTTGCGAGCGCCCCCGGACAAAGCGGTAATACAAGCCTTAACCTTGGGAATCATACCGCCATCAATATTGCCGCGCACGATAAGTTCTTGTGCTTTTTCAAAAGTCAAAGTAGAGATGAATGTTCCTTCATCACGATAATCGGAATAAATGCCCTTCACATCTGTCAACACCAAAAGCTTCTCGGCCTTAAGCGCACCAGCAATTTCGCCAGCCACAGAATCAGCGTTAATATTATAAGTTTCACCGGAAGGGCCAACACCAGTGGGTGCAATAACGGGGATAAAATCGTTATCTAACAAAACATTAATTAGCTCAGTGTTAATTTTTTCCACATTTCCTACAAAACCAATATCGACCAAATTAACTTCGCCATTCTCATAAACATCAGCCAAATGCTTCTTAGCTTGAATCAAGCCGGCATCTTTACCATTAAGCCCTACGGCACGACCGCCCAAAACATTCAAACGAGCAACCAAATCCGTATTAATTTTGCCTACCAATGCCATCTCAGCCAAACCAACACTCTCGGCATCGGTGACACGCAAACCACTGACAAACTGAGTTTTTTTGCCAGCTTTTTGCAACATAGCAGTAATCTCAGGGCCACCACCATGAACAACTACTGGCTTCATGCCTGCACAACGCAGGAAGACGATGTCTTGCAAAACTTTATTTTTAATATCATCATTAAGCATAGCATTGCCGCCATACTTAACAACTACTGTTTTATCCTTGAATTCACGCAGATAAGGCAATGCTTCTACCAAAGTATTGATTTGTTCATCTTTAAATTTCATTATTCTTTCCTCCTAAGTATGGTATTCACCGTTTATTTTGACATATTCATAAGAGAAATCACAAGTCCAGACTGTTGCCTTCTCCTTACCCACCGCCAAGTCAACCGTCATGCTAATATCGTGTTGACTCATGATAGGCGTTAACTGCTCCAAGGGAACGTTTTCGTTTAAACCAGCTTTGACCAAAAGAACGCCGCCAATACTTAAGTTAACTTTGTTGGCATCCATTTCGGCTCCACTGTAGCCAGCTGCACAAGCAATACGCCCCCAGTTGGGGTCTTCTCCAAAAAACGCTGTCTTGACTAGAGGAGATTTGGCAATTGCCATCGCAGCCAGTTTGGCATCAGCCCAAGTAGCTGCCCCAATCACGTTCACCTCTAAGAACTTAGTAGCTCCTTCGCCGTCGTGTGCAATCTGTTTGGCTAAGTCCTGTGCTACTGCTAAAAGAATAGCTGCAAAAGCAGCATAATCTGGATGCTGTTCATTCAAGATAATTTCATTTTCTGCCAAACCATTGGCCAAAACAATCATACTATCATTGGTACTGGTATCTCCATCTACTACCACCATGTTAAAAGAATGGTCAGCCACATCCTTCACTAGCTTCTTCAAGGTGTCAGGAGCAATAGCAGCGTCAGTAGTAATATAAGTAAGCATGGTTGCCATATTAGGATGAATCATGCCAGCACCCTTGGCGATACCGGCTACGGTAATCGTCTTGCCGCCAATTTCTGCTGTATAGGCACTGCGTTTAACAAAAGTATCAGTGGTCTGTATAGCTAGAGCAGCGTTCTCGCCACCCTCTAGACCCAATTCTTTAGCAGCTGCCGTAATCCCAGCTGCTACTTTGTCCATCGGTAGGAATTGCCCAATAACTCCGGTAGAACAGACGTAAATACTAGCTGGATCTAGCCCACATGCCTCTGCGGTTAGTGCTTGCATCGCATGTGCATCTTCTAGGCCTCTAATGCCTGTTGCCGCATTGGCGCAGCCGGCGTTAGCGACAATAGCTTGAGCCACCGGTTGCTTATTAACTTCTCGGCTCACCAAGACTGGAGCCGCACACATCTTATTCTGAGTAAATACTGCCCCTGTTGCTGCCGGTACAGTACTCATGATAATTGCTAAATCGTGTTTACCACTGGCTTTGATGCCGGCTTTGACACCAGACGCCACAAAACCTTTGGGGGCTGTCAGCCACCCTTCTATTTTCTTCACGAATAAGTCCCCTCCCCTCAAGGATATATAGGTAATTGTTTAAGTCCGGCTTGTTCCTCCAACCCAAACATCACGTTCATATTTTGCACCGCTTGCCCTGCTGCACCTTTGACCAAATTATCTAGGGCAGACATGGCAATAATTCTATTAGTTCTATAATCTAGCTGCCAACCAATATCAACGTAGTTAGAAGCTCTTACATGCTTGATTTCAGGGCAAACGCCCTGACCGCGCAAACGTATGAAATATTCACCATCATACATCGCATGATACGCTACATTAATTTCTTGTGCTGTTACACCTGGCTTAAGATTAGCATAACAAGTAGCCAAAATTCCTCTATCTGCCGGCAATAAATGTGGGGTAAACTGGATGATAACCTCTTCTTGCGCAAACTCAGAATAGATTTGTTCAATCTCTGGTGTATGTCTATGTGTCGCCACACCATAGGCATGGAAATTCTCGTTAACCTGACAATACATACTGCCTGCTTTCAAGCTCCGCCCTGCACCGGTAGTACCGCTCTTGGCATCAACAATAACGTTGGTAGTCTCAATTAATTTTGCTTGAAACAAAGGTACCAAAGCCAAAATACTACAAGTAGTATAACAGCCGGGATTTGCCACCAGCTTGGCCTTAGCCACCTGCTCGCGATAAAGCTCCGTCAGGCCGTAGACTGCCTTGGCATCTGGGTCCTCATGCTTAACTTTGTACCACTGCTCAAATACCTTAGTATCATGGAAGCGGTAATCACCACCCAAATCAACTATCTTAACCGGAGAGTCATGCAATACTTTGGCTATCTTCATAGCATGTCCATGCGGCAAAGCAATAAAAATAACGTCACTGTGCGCAGCAATGTCTTGTATCTGCTCCATACTCTCTAGATTCTGCTCAATACGTTGAGATAAATGCGGATACATGGCTGCCAAATTTTCTCCAGTACTACTTTCGGAGGTAATAGTCGCAATTTCTACTTGAGGATGACATGCTAAAAGTCGCACCAATTCTACCCCGGCGTAACCAGTAGCACCAATAATACTAGCCTTCATCGTCAGTCTCCTTTATTTAATATTTCTTAATTATACTACTTTTGCATAAATTTGCAATAGCATTGTATAATATTTCATTAGTTAGATAATTTATGCATATTATATACAGTTATATATTTATTGAAATAAATTCCCATTTTATGTGTATAATTTTACTACTAAAGGCCCTATTTAGCAAAGGTTTTTTAGTGGAATATTCCTTGCTTTTCGGGTACAATAGATGGGTAAAGGAGTAGGTTATGAAAAAAATTTTGCTTTTATGCATTTGTATTGCTTGTATTTATTATATTTCCGCTTCCTTCGTGCCTGCTAAGGGTAATAATACTTCGCCCCACCCAAGCAGCAGTTCTGCTTGGACCATTCTGCCCCAGAGCAAAGAGAACTGGCCCAAGCCTTTGTACATTACTTGGCAGGTACAGCATCTGAAGGAATCCGCACAACAAAAAATCGGTCAGCAAAACTGGATTCCCCTCAAGAATATGCCTAAAACCCTAGTACAAGCTATCGTTGCTGTAGAGGACAGACGCTTCTACGAACATAGTGGGATTGATATCGACGGTATTGTACGAGCTACGCTAGTGAACATCCAAGCTGACGAAGTAGTACAGGGAGCTAGCACCATTACCCAGCAACTTATTAAAAACAACATCTTAAATTCCGAGCAAACCATGGGACGTAAAATATCAGAAGCGGCACTGGCACTGTACATTGAAGGCCAATACAACAAAGATGATATCCTCGAGATGTATCTCAACACGACCTATTTTGGTGCCGGCGCAACCGGTGTCAAAGCCGCAGCCGCAACCTATTTCGGGATGGAGCCCTTTCAGTTGTCCCTAGCAGAGAGCGCCACCTTGGCAGCTCTCCCCAACGCACCCAGCGCTCTTAACCCCTATGAAAATCTGGATGGTTGCACCAAACGCCGCAATCTAGTCCTCTCCCTTATGGGTAAATATGGCTATCTTCGCCAAGACGAAGTAACTACGGCTCAACAAACACCGCTTAAACTAGCTAAATAGAACCAAAAAACAGCAGGCTAATTGATATGTGTCTATGACTCTTGGTACATATCAAATGCCTGCTGTTTTTCTATGTTACTATTTCTTGTTTAAACCCTCGCCAAATTCTTCGGCCAAATCCAAAGCTTCATCGATATGTGGAGCAAAGTACTTGCGGCCTACCAAATCAATAAACCCGGCTTTTTCCATCAATTCCCATGGTTGTTTGTTCACATGTGAGAAAATCAATTGAATGTGGTTCTGTTGACAGTTAGCATACAGAGTCTCAAAATTATGCATAGCAGTAGCATCAATAGCATTAACACTACGCATACGCAAAATCATATAGTCATAACGCTCGTCAAGATTAATTTGCAAGATTTTCTCTGCCGCTGCAAAAAACATCGGCCCGCTAATTTCATAGACCAAGGTATCTTTGGGTACCTTACGCAAAGTAATACTATCAGGGTCGTTATCGTCGTCTACATATTTCCAGCCTTGTACGGTTGTGACTTCACTCATCCGTTTCATAAAGAGCAGCGCGGACAAAATAATACCGCACTCAATCGCAATAACCAAATCAAAAATTACCGTCAAAGCAAACGTCAAAACTAAAACAATAATATCAGATTTGGCTGAAGTCTGGCAGATATGCACAAATTCTCTCCACCCGCACATATTATAAGCTACCTGGAACAAGATAGCCGCAATCGTGGGCATGGGAATCAAAGCTGCATAAGGAATGAACAAAACTAAAATTAAAAGCAAGGTCAGCGAATGCACAATACCAGCTATAGGCGTACGACCGCCATTTTTGATATTGGCCGCAGTTCTGGCAATAGCACCAGTCGCCGGAATGCCACCCAGACAAGCTGAACCGATGTTGGCAACACCCTGCGCAATCAGCTCCATATTCGACCTTTGCCGAGTGTTAATCATACTGTCTGCTACCACCGCCGAGAGTAGCGACTCTATACCAGCCAAAATAGCAATGGTCATGGCATCCGAGAACAAAGCACGAACCGTACCCAGACTTAGCTTATCCCAAGGAAAAGAAAAGCTAGGCAGTTGATTAGTAATTTGGAACAAACCACCAATTGTATTAACTTCCAGGTTAAACAACTTGACCAAAAGTGCTGTAATAACAACAGCCATAAAAGAACCGGGAATTCTTTTGTTCACGCGTGGCCAAGCCAAAATAATCGCTAGGCTCAGCACTCCGACAGCAACTGCCGTTCCATTAACTGTAGAAAAATTATTAATGAGAGCCTGCACTTTTTCTAAGGTAGAAATAGGCTTCTCGCCCAGTAAATAGGTAAGACCAGCAAAATCTTTGAGTTGTCCAATAATCAACGTAACAGCGATACCGGAGGTGAAGCCTGCCGTGATTGTATAGGGAATATATTTTAATAAGTTACCGCACCCCAATAGTCCCATACCGACTAACATAATACCAGCCATAACCGTTGCTATGACCAAACCCTCTATTCCCTGCGTCGCCACAATACCGGCCACAATAGTCGCAAATGCGGCCGTGGGGCCCGCTATCTGCACACTGCTACCACCCAGTAGCGAAACTAACAAACCAGCCACAATGGCTGTATAGATACCCATGGCCGGGGTCACACCTGAAGCCAGTGCCAAAGCAATGGACAAAGGCAAAGCAATAATGGCCACCACAATACCGGCCACTACATCTTTCTCGCATTGCTGCCGAGAATAATGTTTTAAGGTTGATAACAACTTCGGTTTTAATCTTTCCACACGCAAATCTCCTTAATATCTTTTTAATTTCTTTTAATTTTGAGAAAAATAAAACTGCTACTACAAAGCTAGTAGCAGTTTTATTGGTTTACTAATTATTTTTTATCTGTTGCAGGAGCTTGTTTCTTAACTTCTAAAGGACGCAAGCTAATTTCATTCAACAACGGTTTCCTGCCAGTTACTTCAAAAGTCATAGCAATTTCTACTGCTTGCACTTTAGTCCCTTTAGCTACATAGATTACTCTGTCAGCATTACCAAACTTTTGCAAAACAGCTAATTGCGGCTCTTTTAAAGTGCCTAACTTATCCTTAACAGCTTTTTTTAATTCCGTAAATTTATTTTCCGGTAAATTCTTAACTAAGCCAGTACTGAAATCACCCACTAAATCTACATAAGCACTCTCGCCACTGATAACACTAAAAACTTTGTCAGCAACCTTTTCCTCAGAACTCAATAAAGCGCCATTGCTGGCAGCAGAACAAACTGCACTAAAGCACAACATCATAACTGCAAACACTAACAAAATTCTTTTTTTCATGTTTAACATCCCCTTTAGTATATTCTCTGCTCTACATTATAGCACAAAAAACTAAACTTCTCCTCTTTTAAAGAGCTGCTTCTATTCTCGCCATAGCTTCAATAGTTCCCTCACGACTGCCAAAAGCCGTTAAGCGTAAGTACCCTTCGCCCATTTTGCCAAAGCCAGAACCAGGAGTACCAACAATAGCCAACTTTTCCAACAGGTAATCAAAAAACTCCCAACTACCCATACCTTGAGGGCACTGCAACCAAATATAGGGAGAATACACACCACCAAAATACTTAAAGCCTTTCTTATCAAAAGTCTCCATCATGATGCGAGCATTCTCACGATAAAACTCCAACATTGCGCCACATTCTTTTTGACCTTGCTCAGTAAACACGGCTTCTGCACCACGTTGAATAATATAGGGTACACCATTAAACTTGGTAGTCTGGCGACGCAACCACATTTTGTTCACTTCCATAACAGTACCATTGCCAGCCTTGCGTTTCAAAGCATGCGGCACAACAGTATACCCGCAACGCGTCCCAGTAAAGCCAGCTGTCTTAGACAGCGAGCAAAGTTCAATAGCACATTCTTTGGCACCCTCCACCACATAAATACTCTTAGGAGTATCATCCGTGATAAAAGCTTCGTAAGCCGCATCATACAAAATTACAGCATCATTAGCTTGGGCATAAGCAACCCATGCTTCCAACTGCTCTTTACTATAAGCTGCACCAGGAGGATTATTG
>JAQUUF010000042.1 GCA_028693975.1 Acidaminococcaceae bacterium | reverse complement strand
AATGGCTAAACAAAAGTTTGAAAGAACTAAACCCCATGTTAACATTGGCACCATCGGTCACGTAGATCATGGCAAGACTACCTTAACTGCTGCAATCACTAAGGTTTTGGCAGAAAAAGGTGGAGCAGAATTTGTTGACTACAACATGATTGATAAGGCTCCGGAAGAAAGAGAACGTGGTATTACTATTAATACCTCTCACGTTGAATATCAAACAGAAAAAAGACATTACGCTCACGTTGACTGCCCGGGCCATGCTGACTATGTAAAGAACATGATCACAGGCGCAGCACAGATGGACGGAGCAATCCTGGTAGTATCTGCAGCAGATGGTCCCATGCCTCAAACTCGTGAGCACATCCTGTTGGCACGTCAAGTAGGCGTACCTGCAATGGTAGTGTTCTTGAACAAAGCAGACATGGTAGATGATCCTGAGCTGATTGAATTAGTAGAGATGGAAGTAAGAGAATTGCTTTCCAGCTACGGTTTCCCCGGCGACGATGTGCCTATCGTTGTAGGCAGCGCATTGAAAGCATTGGAAGGCGACCCCGCTTACGAAGCAAAGATCATGGAATTGATGGATGCAGTAGACAGCTACATTCCTGATCCTAAGCGCGAAACAGATAAACCTTTCTTGATGCCCGTAGAGGACGTGTTCACTATTACAGGTCGTGGTACAGTAGCAACCGGCCGTGTAGAGCGTGGCGAGATTAAAGTAGGCGACACTGTTGAAATCGTTGGCTTAACCACCGAGAAGAGAAGCACAGTAGCAACCGGCTTGGAAATGTTCCGCAAATCCTTGGACGAAGCACTGGCAGGCGACAACATCGGCTGCTTGCTGCGTGGCGTGGACAGAACCGAGATCGAGCGTGGCCAGGTATTGGCAAAACCGAATTCTATTCATCCGCACACAAAGTTCAAAGCAGAAGTATACATCCTGACCAAAGAAGAAGGCGGACGTCATACACCGTTCTTTAACGGCTACCGTCCTCAATTCTATTTCAGAACCACTGACGTAACCGGCGTGGCAGAATTGCCCGAAGGCACTGAGATGGTAATGCCTGGTGATAATGTAACCATGGACGTAGAATTGATTACCCCGATAGCAATTGAAAAAGGTTTGCGATTCGCAATTCGCGAAGGCGGTCATACCGTAGGCGCAGGCGTAGTTGCTGATATCGAAGCTTAATTTTGACCCACATGAGGGGCAAAAATGCCCCTCATCTTGTTATGTTTATTCGTATGGTCTTGCGATGAAGCAAAAGATGGCTTGTCAATACTGGATAAGGGAACTTTTGCAGAGTATGTCCGTTCTTAGAAACAGGCGATTAGGAGGAATAAAGTAATGGCAAAGACTCAAAAGATTAGAATACGCTTGAAGGCGTATGATTACAAAGCACTTGATCAAAGTGCTGCAAAGATTGTAGATACTGCGAAACGCACCGGTGCTCAAGTTTCCGGTCCCATTCCGCTTCCTACAGAAAAAAATATCTATACAATTCTGCGTTCTCCCCATGTTAACAAAGATTCCCGTGAGCAATTCGAAATGAGAACTCATAAGAGATTAGTTGACATTTTGGAACCAACAGCAAAGACTATTGACGCTTTAACCCGTCTAGATCTTCCTGCTGGCGTAGACATTGAGATTAAGGCGTAAGGAGGTGCGATGATGGCTAAAGGAATCTTAGGCAAAAAATTAGGTATGACCCAAATTTTTGAAGCTGATGGTAGGATGATTCCGGTAACTGTTGTGGAAGCCGGCCCTTGCTTAGTAATTCAAAATAAAACCGAAGAAACAGATGGATATAACGCTGTTCAATTAGGATTTGGCGAACTTAAAGAAAAACATACAACTAAACCGATGAAAGGCCACTTTGATAAAGCTGGCGTAAGCCCGGTTAAATTTGTTAGAGAGTTACGTTTGACTGCTCCTTCTGAATATACAGTAGGACAAAAGATTGCTGCAGATATTTTTGCAGTAGGTGAGGTAATTGATGCATCTGGCATTTCTCGTGGTAGAGGATTCGCTGGTACAATTAAACGCCACAATTTTTCTCGCGGACCAATGAAACATGGTTCTAAATCTCATCGTGAACCTGGTTCCATGGGACCAATGCATTCCGGCCCCGGCGGCAGAGTTATTAAAGGTAAGAAGTTACCTGGACGTATGGGCGGCACTAATGCTACTGTACATCATTTGACTGTTGCCAAAGTAGACTTGGATCGCAATCTTATTTTGGTGAAGGGTTCTATTCCTGGTGCTAACGGCTCTTTTGTTGTATTGAAACAAACTGTAAAACCGTTACCTGAGAAGAAGATTCAAGCTCCAAAGAAAGCAAAAAAATAAGATAGAGTAAAAGGAAGGAGGGCGTTTAAATGCCAAAATTATCAGTATATGACATTACCGGCAAAAAGACCGGTGAAGAAATAGAATTAATGGATTACGTCTTTGGTGTTGAATTCAACGAAGCTGTTGTTCATCAAGCAGTTGTAATGCAACAAGCCAATGAGCGTCAAGGTACTCATGCCAGCAAGACTCGCGGACAAGTTCGCGGCGGCGGCAAGAAACCTTGGAAACAAAAAGGAACTGGCCGTGCTCGTTCCGGCTCCATTCGTTCCCCATTGTGGGTTGGTGGTGGTACCACTTTTGGACCTCAACCTAGAAGCCATGCAAAGGATATGCCTCGTAAAGCTCGTCGCTTAGCTATTCGTTGTGCATTGTCTGCTAAAGTGGCTGCAGGCGAATTGGTAGTAGTTGATGGTTTGACTTTTGCTGAACCTAAGACTAAGAATGTAGTAGAAATGCTCAAAAATTTTGAAGCTACAGATAAGAAAGCTTTGATTATCACTGACGGTTCCAACGAGAATGTAATCTTGTCTTCTCGTAATATGCCTAAGGTTAAAGCTCTTTCTAACGGCGGCTTAAATGTTTTTGATTTATTGCATAACGAAAAAGTTCTGCTCTCTAAAGATGCTGTAGCTAAAATAGAGGAGGTGCTCGCATAATGGCTGCTAATCCTCGTGATATTTTATTAAAACCAATCGTTACGGAAAAAACTTCCGCAATGATGCAAGACAACAAATACACCTTTAAAGTAGCTTTAGGCGCTAACAAAACTGAAATCCGCCAAGCAGTTGAAGCAATCTTCAACGTAAAGGTAGTAAATGTAAACACTATCCGCGTTTTTGGCAAAACAAAACGCATGGGCAAATCTGAAGGAAAGCGTTCCGATTATAAGAAAGCAATTGTAAAGCTTGCAGAAGGCAATACGATTCCGCTTTTCGAAGGAATGTAATTAGCATTTAGGAGGTAAATAACATGGCTATTAAAAGCTTTAACCCGTATTCTCCTTCAAGACGCTTTATTACAGTGTCTACCTTCGAAGAGATTACGACTGATAAGCCCCACCGTGCTTTAGTAGAAAAACTACAAAAACACGCTGGTCGCAATAACACCGGTAAAATGACTGTACGCCATCAAGGCGGCGGACACAAGCGCCAATATCGTGTTATTGATTTTAAACGTAATAAAGATAATGTTCCTGCTAAGGTAGCTACCATTGAGTACGACCCTAATCGCAGCGCTAACATTGCTTTGTTGAACTACGCTGATGGCGAAAAACGTTACATCTTGGCTCCTTTGGGCTTACAAGTTGGCGATGTTATCATTAGCGGCGAAGCAACAGACATTAAGATTGGTAACAGCTTACCATTAAAGAGCATTCCTCTAGGTACTATGGTACACAATGTGGAAATGAAGATTGGTAAGGGTGGTCAGTTGGCACGTAGTGCCGGTGCTGGTATCCAGTTGATGGCTAAAGAAGGAGATTATGCTTTGTTGCGTATGCCTTCCGGTGAACTTCGCAAAGTACACATCAATTGCCGTGCAACCATTGGTCAAATCGGTAACCTTGATCATGAAAACATTACTATTGGTAAAGCAGGCCGTTCTCGTTGGCTCGGTATTCGTCCGGCTAACCGCGGTGTTGTAATGAATCCTAACGACCATCCACATGGTGGTGGTGAAGGTCATTCTCCAGTTGGTCGTAAGCGTCCTGTTACTCCTTGGGGTAAGAGTGCTTTCGGTACTAGAACCCGTAGGGTTAAAAAAGCTTCTACCAAATTGATTCTAAAACGTAGAACGAAATAACAGGATTGAAGAAAGGAGGCATACATAATGTCCAGATCAGTTAAAAAGGGACCTTATGTCCATGCGAGTCTGCTGAAAAAGATCGAGACTTTGAACGCGGCTAGTGAGAAAAAAGTTGTTAAAACTTGGTCCCGCAGTTCTACCATTATTCCTGATTTTTTAGGCCATACTATTGCCGTTCATGACGGTCGTAAACATGTGCCTGTATATATTACTGAAGATATGGTTGGACACAAGTTGGGCGAATTCGCACCGACTCGTTTGTTCAGAGGTCATGGAGATAAGTCTACCGAAGTTGCAGGTGCATCTGCAGCAAACAAACCAAAATAAGGGAAAGGGGAACACTAAACGATGGAAGAATCTAAAGCAATTGCAAGATATGTTCGCATCGCTCCACGCAAGGTGCGTATAGTGGTGGATATCATCCGCGGTAAATCCGTTGGTGAAGCCTTTGCAATCCTCAAACACACCCCTAAGGTTGGTTCTGAGGTAGTAGAAAAAGTTTTGCACAGTGCAGTAGCTAATGCCGAACATAATTATGATATGAATGTTGATAACCTAATCGTGTCTAGTGCATTTGTAGACCAAGGTCCGGTTATGAAGAGAATTCATCCCCGCTCTCGTGGACAGGCTTTCAAGATTTTGAAACATTCCTGCCATGTAACAGTAGCGGTTGCAGAGAAATAATATCCTAGAAAAGGAGGGAATCGATAGTGGGTCAAAAAGTTAATCCGCATGGTTTTCGTGTTGGTGTAATTAAAGACTGGGATTCCAGATGGTTCGCTGACAAAGACTATGAAAAATTCTTGTTGGAAGACATTAAGATTCGTGAGTTTATAAAAGAGAAATTATTCTTATCTGGCATTTCCCGAGTAGAGATTGAAAGAGCCGCTCAAAAGACTCGTATTTCAATTCATACAGCAAAGCCTGGTATGGTAATTGGTCGTCAAGGCAGCAATATTGAATTGCTGAAAGGCGATTTGAAAAAAATGACTGATAGCAATATTGATATTAATATTGTTGAAATTAAACAACCTGATATGGATGCAACCTTGGTTGCTGAAAACATTGCTTCTCAATTGGAGCGCCGTATTGCTTTCCGCCGTGCTATGAAGCAAAGCGTAGGCCGTACAATGCGTATGGGAGCAAAAGGTATCAAGATTCAATTAGGTGGCCGCTTAGGTGGCGCTGAAATCGCTCGTAGCGAAAGCTATCGTGAAGGAAGCATTCCTCTACACACTTTGCGTGCAGATATCGATTATGGTACTGCTGAAGCTCATACAACCTATGGTCGTATTGGTGTAAAGGTTTGGATTTACAAAGGTGAAGTTCTTCCTGAAAGCAAAGAACAACCCAAAAAGGTTGCTCCGCAAGAAGGAGGCGTGAACTAATGTTATTACCAAAGAGAGTAAAGCATCGTAAACAACATAGAGGCCGTATGACCGGTCGTGCTATGCGTGGTAATACAATTGCTCATGGTGATTACGGTTTGGTTGCTTTGGAACCAGCTTGGATTACTAATCGTCAGATTGAAGCAGCTCGTATTGCTATGACCCGTTACATCAAACGTGGCGGTCAAGTATGGATTCAAATTTTCCCGGACAAGCCTATCACAGCTAAACCGGCTGAGACCCGTATGGGTAGTGGTAAAGGTTCTCCTGAGTATTGGGTAGCAGTTGTTAAGCCAGGACGCGTGTTGTTCGAAATGAACGGCGTTACTGAAGACATTGCCAAAGAAGCTATGCGTTTGGCAGGCCACAAGTTGCCTATCAAAACTAAATTCGTTTCCAAAGCTCAGTTGGAAGCCGAACTAGCCGCTAGAGAAAATAAAGTGGGTGGTGAAGCCTAATGAAAACAACAGAGATTCGTGATTTAAGCGCTGCTGAATTAGATACTAAATTAGCAGGTCTAAAAGAAGAGCTTTTTAATTTACGTTTTCAAATGGCAACCGGACAATGCGAAAATCCTATGAAGATTAAGGATATCAAAAAGTCCATTGCTCGTATTAAAACAGTACAACGTGAACGTGAAATTAATGCTTAATATTATAGTTTTAATCTAAGCGAAGGAGGAACATTTTCGTGACAGAACAAAGAAACTTACGTGTGACCCGTGTTGGTAAAGTAGTAAGCGACAAAATGCAAAAGACTGTTGTCGTAGCTCTTGAGCGTTTGGTACAGCATCCTCTTTATCACAAAGGAGTAAAACACACTATCAAATTTAAAGCCCATGATGAAAACAATGAAGCACATGTTGGCGATACAGTTAAAATTGTGCAGACTCGTCCATTATCTAAGGATAAATGCTGGCGTGTAGTTGAAATTTTGGAGCGTGCAAAATAATTTGCCAGAAGATTAGTTTGGCAGGGAGGTAAAACAAACCATGATACAACAACAAACTATTCTTAATGTCGGAGATAACACCGGCGCTAAAAAAGTTATGTGTATCCGCGTATTGGGCGGTTCTTATCGCAAATATGCTAATATCGGTGATGTAATTGTTTGCGCAGTTAAAGACGCATCACCCGGTGGCGTTGTCCAAAAGGGTCAAGTAGCAAAGGCCGTTGTAGTACGTTCTGTAAAGGGTGTACGTCGTGCTGATGGTTCTTATATCCGTTTCGATGAGAATGCTGCTGTTTTGATCAAAGATGACAAGAGCCCGGTTGGAACTCGTATCTTTGGGCCAGTAGCTCGCGAGCTGCGTGACAAAGATTACATGAAGATTATTTCATTGGCACCGGAAGTGCTCTAATAAAAAATACGCACTGAATAAGGAGGTGTTTTGAAACATGGCTACTGCAGTTAAAATGCATGTACGTAAAGGCGATACCGTTGTGGTTTTGTCTGGTAAAGATAAAGGCAAGAAAGGCAAGATCGTTGAAGCATTACCTAAGAAGTCCAAAGTTGTGGTAGAGGGCGTTAACAAAGTTAAGCGTCACACCAAACCTTCTCAAGGTAATCCTCAAGGTGGTATCATCGTGAAGGAAGCTGCTATTGCTTCTTCCAAGGTCATGTTGATTTGCCCAGCTTGTAAAAAAGCTACTCGTATTAAGAAGTCCGCTGTTGCAGGCGGTTTTGCCAGAACCTGCAAAAAATGTGGCGAAGTAATCGATAAATAAAATCCGGGAAAGGAGGATTATTGATGGCAGTAACAAGATTGCAAGAGAAATATTTGTCCGAAGCCACAAAAGGCATGATGGATAAATTCAATTATAATAATGTTAATGAAATTCCTAAAGTTGAAAAAGTAGTTATTAATATTGGCTGTGGTGATGCTGTCACCAACAGCAAGTCCATTGAAGCCGCTGTAGGTGATTTGACTTTGATTGCCGGGCAAAGACCCGTTATTACCAAAGCTAAAAAATCTATTGCAGCATTTAAAGTCCGCCAAGGAATGCCTATTGGTACCAAGGTTACTTTGCGTGGCGCTCGTATGTATCAGTTCTTAGATAAACTGATGAACATTGCGCTTCCTCGTGTACGTGACTTTCGTGGTGTAAGCCCCAAGTCCTTTGATGGACGTGGTAATTACTCTATGGGCATGAAAGAACAATTGATTTTCCCGGAAATTGAATATGATAAGATTGATAAAGTACGTGGAATGGATATTATCATTGTGACGACCGCCAAGACAGACGAAGAAGCTAGAGAATTACTGAGACTTCTCGGTATGCCTTTCGGCGCATAAGTTAGGAGGAAATACCTTGGCTAAGACAGCCCTTATTGAAAAATGGAAAGCAGAACCTAAGTTTAAGGTTCGTGGCTACAATCGTTGTAAGATATGCGGCAGACCGCATGGATATATGCGCAAATTCGGTATTTGCCGTATTTGCTTCCGGGAATATAGTTACAAAGGTGCTATCCCCGGAGTGACCAAAGCTAGCTGGTAATCAGCAAAATAGGAAGGAGGGTATTGAAGCATGGTTATGACTGACCCGATTGCCGATATGCTTACACGTATTCGTAATGCAAATTCGGTTCACCACGATAAAGTTGAAATCCCCGGTTCCAAGATCAAAGCTGCAATTGCTGAGATTTTGAAAAAAGAAGGATTTATAAAAGATTATGAAGTCGTAGCGGATAATAAACAAAATGTTATTCGTGTAAGCCTGAAATACGGCGCTAACAAGGAAA
>JAQUUF010000041.1 GCA_028693975.1 Acidaminococcaceae bacterium | reverse complement strand
ATCACGCTCTCGATGGCAGCATCTGCAGCATAGATAAGCATATCTGCATCGTAGCACACAGCCACTTGACCTTTTTTCTGGCCCAATCCCAACACCCGTGCCGGGTTGGAAGTAACCAATGTCAGAGCCTGCTCCAATGGAAGTATCTTAAGTGCCACTAATTGTTGCACCAATTGGTGCAAGCCGCAAGGAGTCACATATGTCAAACCTATGCATTCTTGCTTGTCATTGAACCGCGGCATACTACCATAGCCATCGCTAGAGCAAGTTAAATGCTCTAACTCCATTCCCTCATGCAGAGCATAGGCTACTTGCATTGCTACGTCCTTGTTTTCTTCCATAGTACCAGCCACTGTATAATCCATATTACCACCCAGTTTGGTAAGTGCCACCCCAGCATCAATAAGGTCCATGCTCCGCACATTCATATGCGTAGGCAAGAAAATTTGTGGTGGAATGTCCGAATGCTCCAGAGCATAGAACAACGGCTCTAGCAAGGCTTTGCCACTGCCCATATGTATAGTGACCACACCACCACAATTGCTCAGCATCCCACCACGCCTAGCAGCAGTCCCTAGAGCAATTAAATCTTCCCCCGTTGGATTAGAACTGCGATGGTCTACGGCAGCAGTTTTCACCCCTATAACCAAATCTATCAGCACCATGTCCTGCTCTACGCTACCAGTCATAGTGACTGGCGGATAACCATAAGCACCCGTCAAAATATAGCAAGTTATCCCTTCTTCGTTCAACGCTCTGGCTTTGGCCAAAAGATTGGGCAAGCTCTTAGTAATGCCGTCCGTGCCCAAGAGCCCAATTACTGTAGTCACGCCACAATCTAACAATACACCTATACTAGCCTCGGGCGTACGTGAGGCCGGTCCCTGCTCGCCCCCACCACCAGTAATATGCACGTGATTATCAATATAACCTGGTACCATCACCTTGCCTGCCAAATCAAAAATCTCCACATCGGCAATTCCATCGTACTCCGTAATACTCTTAGCTATTTTGGCAATCTTCTCGCCCTCCACCAAAACATCCCTCTTGCCCAAATGCTCCGGTGTATACAAATCTACATTCTTAAAAAGTTTCATGGAATCCTCCTTTAGTAAACCTTGGTGACAGTAAACCCATGCTGGCTCAGTGCTGCTACAATGCGCTTAATATGCTCCTGATTATGCGTCTCCACCGTAACTTCTAGCTGCACTTTTTTGAAGCTATCGGTCACTTTGGCTTGATTATGGTCTAGTTTAATAACATTGGCATTCTCTTCCGCCAGTACTTCTGATACCTTAAGCAACTGCCCCGGCTTATCTGGCAATTGTACCGCAAAACAGAAGATACGTCCACGGGCAATCAATGCTTTGTCAATCAACGCAGAAATAGTAGAAATATCTATATTACCACCACTGACAATAGCCGCAACTTTTTTGCCACGCATTTTTAATTTACCAAGAGCGGCCAAAGACAGAACCCCGGCACCTTCAGCGATAAGTTTGTGCTTCTCGATAAGGGATAGAAGCGCCGACATAATCTCCATCTCTGATACTGTTACAATCTCATCTAAATATTTGCGGCAAAACGCAAAGGTTAAGTCGCCTGGAGTTTTCACGGCGCAGCCATCTGCTACTGTATCTACTACCGGCAAAGACACTACGTGCCCAGCTGCCAAAGATTGCTGCATACAAGCAGCCCCTTCTGGCTCTACGCCAATAACCTTGACATGGGGATTCACCGACTTGGTCGCCAGAGCCACACCGCTGGCAAAACCACCACCGCCAATTGGTACCAAGATAACGTCCACATCCTTGAGCTCTTCAATAATCTCTAGTGCCGTCGTCCCCTGTCCCGCCAATACTTGTACGTCATTAAATGGATGGATATATTCATAACCTTTTTCTTTTTGTAAGACTGCTGAATGAGCAGCAGCGTCATCGAAACTATCGCCAAAGAGCACTACTTCTGCTCCCAACGCTCTCGTGGCCTCCACCTTAAGTAGCGGTGTCGTCGCCGGCATCACTATCACGGCCTTAACCCCTAGCTTCTGCGCTGCTAGCGCTACACCTTGAGCATGGTTACCGGCCGAGGCTGTTATAACTCCCTTAGCTTTGGCTTCGTCTGATAACTGGCTAATTTTATTGTAGGCGCCACGTAATTTGAAAGAGCCTGTATTTTGCAGATTCTCCGGTTTGAGATATACTTCGTTGCCACATAGTTCAGAAAAATACGGACTGGGGATTAACTGGGTTCGTTTGGCCACCGCCTGAATTTGTTTAGCCGCACGATAAACATCAGCTATGGTAGTCCGTTCCACTATTTCTTCTACAGAATTTTTTTCTTGTTCACTCATGATATTCTCCTCATCTATTCTTAGTTTTTTATATTCTTATCGTTAGTGCACAAACAACTTATAATACTCAGAAGTTTTCTTATTTCAAGGTCTGTTATGTTATAATAATGCATAATACAATATAAAGGGTGATTCAACTATGAAGAAACTTTTTCGACGTCTAATCTGTGCCGGACTAATTTGTTTAACACTGCCCACTATCTGCACTGCCACGCCTTTGGCTCCTGCTAAAGAAAAACAACTTACCCAAGAACTAACTGCGATGGTTGGGGACACCGGTACCCAAGTACCCGGTCTAGGCGTAATCATCTACAAAGATGGTAAAAAAGCCTATAGCAAATTTCTTGGCCGCAGGTCTATTAATCCCGACCGTCCTATTACTGCTGATACCAGATTCAGAATAGCTTCTGTCTCTAAACAATTCACTGTTTTTTCCATTATGCAACTAGTAGAGCAAAAACGTCTCGACCTAGATAAAGACGTCAGCCAATATTTGGGCTTTCAGCTGCGCAACCCCAACTATCCTAATACACCTATTACTCTACGCATGCTTCTATCCCACACTTCTTCCCTGCGTGACGGCAAGCTCTATGCCATACCGCCACAATACAGCATTCAGGAATTTTTTACTCCTCAAGGTAAATTCTGGGAAGACGGGGCACACTTTGCACCCGCAGGTCAAACTCCTGCACAGTATTTCCAATATAGCAACATCAACTACGGTATAGCAGGAACCATTCTGGAAGCTGTAACCAAAACAAGATTTGACCGCTATCAAAAAGAGCATATTCTCAAAGACTTGGACATCAAAGGCGATTACGTAGTAGGCAACTTATCCCCCAAGTCCTTCAGCAATCTCGGTACTATTTACCAAAAAAACAATAATGGTATTTGGGATGAAAAAGGTCCTTGGTATGCTCAAATTGATGAGTATAAAAAAGGACAGCCGGCACACGACCTAGTGCGTATCCAAAATCCTGACCATCGCGATACCGATGCTTGGTACAGTGTGTCCGATTACAAAGTTGGTACCAATGCCACGCCGTTCTCACCTCAAGGCAGTTTGTACATCTCCTATAATGAACTGTCCCACTGCCTAGAATTTCTTTTGCATGAGGGCAAATACAAGGGCAAACAAGTACTCTCTCCTGAGTCTCTAGCGACTATGTTTACCCCACACTGGCGCTATGACGCAAAGCTCTCTAACGGCAATACTTATGGTGGCTCTATGGAGTGCTACGGTCTAGGCGAATCCTTCATTATTGGTGACAGCACGTCCAGAGCTTGCCGTGACAAAGTAATCAATCTAGAAGGTCACATGGGAGAAGCCTATGGTTTGCTTTCGGGTATTTTTAGAATTCCTAATACCAAAAACGGCTTTATCTATATCTCCAACGGTGAAGCAATCGCAGAAGATGATGACCCTCGCTCCAGTGGCAAATTCAGTGGCAACTATATCTGGGAAGAAAATACCATTGACGCCATCTGTAGAGCTGCTTTTTAAACCACTCTCACTAATGCACACAAAAACGCCCCTGCTAATATAGCAGGGGCGTATAATTTACGCGGTACCACCCATTTTATAACTCATGCACCAATCCAACAATCGGCTCAGGCTTAACGTGCCTGTCTCGCAGCAGGTTACTTAATTCACCGCCGGGTTCACGGGTGATTTATCCAATAAGGCTCACTCTCCGGCTCGCACCACACGCCGTCTCTCTGCTCAGCTACCCTTACCTTTGCTCCCGATCATAACTTTTGTAAGCAATGTGAAATTGTAAATATTATCCTACGTACAGAGACTTTTGTCAAGAAAAAAATCGCTAAGATTTAGGCTTAGACAAGGAAAGAAGGCCAGTAAAGGAGCGCTGTGTATATACGATACATAAGCGTCTTTACCGACCTTTTTGACACAGTATAAGCCAAATATCAGTGATTTCACATTATTTATATACAAAACCGGCCAGATTTACTCAGATGTTAGGAAGAACGAGGCTTATGAGCAAGATAGGACTAAAGGTCCATCGAGCAAATAAACGCAAGTTCTGACAACGCAGATGAGTGAATATAGCCGGTTTTAATTTTTATACTTCTCCCTCGTCCATAATTCCAAGCTTACGCTTCCAATACCTGGAATAAATAACACCCAACGGATTATGCGCCATCAGTCTATCTTTCACTACTAAGTTCGTTACAGGCGCCTTGCAATTCATATTGAAGATAGCATCATGCCCTACACACAGACCGCAAGAAATACAAAGCTCTACTCCCTGTTCTGCCAAGAACCTAGCTTGGAGCTTAGGGTTACACATAGCTTCATGCTCCAATTCTGGCTTCACCTGTTTCAATCCCAATTCTTTCTTGGGGAAACTACCACATTTGCAGCAAACACTATAGAACTCAAACCCTTGGTTGGTAAAATACTTAGCAATATAATGAGCCTCGGCATTAAGCCCAATACAAAAGGCCATGCCTAATTTCTTGTAGCCCATAGATCTAGCAAATTCTGCCGTCTCCTGCAAACGGCAAATGTTGCTATAGAAAGTTCCTTCTACATAAGCCGCTGCCTGCATTATTTTCAGTTCTTCTTCCGTATAAGCTTCTTTGATTTCCTCAGCTGGCACGCCAGTACAATTCACGCCTTTGGTATAACAAGCATGGCTAGGACAATCAGCACATTTACATCTCATGTTATCTCCCCCCTTAGGCTAGAGCAATTACTTCAATTTCCACCAAAGCAGCTTTGGGTAATTTGGCTACTTCCACACAGCAACGAGCAGGACAATCTGTCTTAAAGAATTCAGCATACACTTCATTCATAGTTCCAAAATCTCCTATGTTTTGGATGAACACTGTAGTCTTAACCACTTGGTCTAAGGAGCTGCCTGCTGCCGCCAAGATATTGGTAACATTAGTCAGACACTGTCTGGTTTGCTCTTGCACTCCTCCCGGAACAAATTCTCCTGTAGCTGGATCCAGCGGTATCTGCCCTGACACAAACACAAAACCATTGGCCTTTACCGCCTGAGAATAAGGCCCAATAGCACCCGGCGCTTTAGTAGTACTTACAATAATTTTATCCATATGATTTAGTCTCCTTATATTTATATACAGTTATTTTAAAGTCTCACGCCCTGCTTTGTCAAATGTATTACTTAAAACCCCAGACTGCATGAGAAGAATCTGGAGTTAAATTTTTAGTGCGTTCCTCTAACAACGTGAATATCTAGTTCCTCTAGACGCTGTGCTATGTTTCCCTTAGAACTTATCTAACACAACCCTTAGTCATCGCTTTTGTTCATAAAAAGAATACTTGTATACATTAGCAAAAACGATTATTTTTTTACAAATTTGTGCTACAATTGTAAACGTTGCTGGTGCAACACCCATATTATAGAGAGAAAAAAGAGGGGTTGAGGGAAAGATGATGGATGTATTAAACAGTATCAATGGCTTCGTGTGGGGGCCGCCTTTATTGATTTTGTTGGTTGGAACAGGCATTTTGCTCACGCTTAGGCTGGGCCTGTTGCAAGTATTCAAATTACCCACAGCGTTAAAGCTTATTTTCACAGCTCGTAATTCTGGTAATGGTGACATTAATAGTTTTAAAGCTTTGTGCACTGCATTGGCTGCCACTGTCGGTACCGGCAATATCGTTGGTGTTGCTACTGCTATCAAAGCCGGCGGTCCGGGAGCACTTTTCTGGATGTGGATGGCTGCATTCTTTGGTATGGCTACTAAATATGCAGAAGGCGTTCTAGCCGTTAAATACAGAACAACCGACGCTAATGGTAATATGTCCGGTGGTCCTATGCAATACATTGAACAAGGTTTAGGCAAGAAATATAAGCCTTTGGCCGTTCTCTTCTCTGTTTTTGGCGTTATGGTTGCATGCTTAGGTAGCGGTACTTTCACCCAAGTCAACGCTATTGTTGAAATTACCCAAGTTTCTACCGGCCTGCCCATAGTATATTCTGCTGCAATTCTTACAGTATTAGTTGCTGTCGTGACTATTGGCGGTCTTTCCTCCATTGCTAAGGTAGCAAGCAAAATTGTGCCTCTTATGGCAGTCATCTATATGGCAACAACTGCAGCAGTATTGCTCTTCTTTGCTGACCAAATTCCTGCTGCCATCAGTTTAATCATCTCCAGTGCCTTTAATCCTACGGCTGCTGCCGGTGGTTTCTTGGGTGCTACAGTAATGCTGGCTATGCGTAGCGGTATCGCTCGTGGCATCTTCTCTAACGAAGCTGGTTTAGGTAGTGCTCCTATCGTAGCCGCTGCTGCCAAAACCAAATGGCCAGCCGAACAAGGCTTAGTATCCATGACTGGTACCTTTATCGATACTATCATTATCTGCACCATGACTGGTCTAGTTTTGGTTGTCTCTGGAGTCTGGACTGGTAGCCTTAACGGTGCTGCTATGACGGAAGCAGCTTTTGCCATGGCTTTCCCTGCTACAGCTAAGTATTTGTTAATGGTTGGCTTAGTACTTTTTGCCTTCACTACTATTCTCGGTTGGAATTACTACGGTGAGCGTTGTATTGAATATCTCTTCGGTACCAAAAGCATCATGCCCTATCGCGTTGTTTTCATCGCTCTGGTTGCTTCCGGTGCTTTCTTGAAGCTAGAAACTATTTGGGTACTGGCTGATATCGTAAACGGACTTATGGCGCTGCCAAACTTAATTGCACTTATCGGGCTCTCCGGTGTCGTTGTGGCAGAGACCAAAGCTTACTTTGCTCACTGGGCCAAAGTAACAGAACGTAAGAAGAGTATCGAAACAGCTTCCAGTCTTGCTATGAAAGAAGCAACTCAAGAAATATAAAATTAAACTTACAAAATAGTAAACCGTGCTGACCTAAATCAGCACGGTTTTTGTCTGTGTTACATGTCGTTATAAAATTGATTTATAAATATCAATTATTTCGTTCTTACTTACATCTCTGGGATTGCCTGGAGTGCAAGCATCAGCCATAGCAGATTCAGCTAAGAAATCTAAATCTTTTTCTTGTACCCCAAGTTTGCTCAGCTCGCGAGGAATACCTACATCATCGGCCAGTTTTTGTACGGCAGTAATACAAGCTATGCGATATTCTTCTTGGCTCATAGTGTCAACATCTGCGACGCCCATTACTCTTGCCACTTCACGATACCTCTCTCCAGTAGCAGGAGCATTAAATTTCAAGACTGGCGCAAGCAAAATAGCACAAGCAACGCCGTGAGGAATATCATAGAAAGCGCTCAAAGGGTGCGCCATAGAATGTACTATTCCTAAACCCACATTAGAGAAACCCATACCGGCAATATATTGGCCCAAGGCCATCTTCTCTCTGGCTTCCATATCACCTGTTACTGACTTGCGTAGCCAAGTACTGATAATCTCAATAGCTTTCAAATGCATCATATCAGTCATTTCCCAAGCACCCTTGGTAATATAACCCTCAATTGCATGAACCAGAGCATCCATACCGGTGGAGGCACACAAACCCTTCGGCATAGAAGCACACATATCCGGGTCTACGATAGCTATCACGGGAATATCATGAGGGTCAGCACAAACAAATTTGCGTTTTTTCTCTACATCAGTTATTACATAGTTGATAGTTACCTCTGCTGCAGTGCCACTAGTAGTTGATACTGCTATAATGGGTAAGCATTTATTTTTGGTAGGAGAGGCCCCTTCTAGGCTCCGTACATCGGCGAACTCGGGATTAGTCATAATAATGCCAATAGCTTTGGCCGTATCAATGGAGGAGCCACCACCAACTGCTACGATAACATCAGCCTTATGTTCTTGGCAAAAAGCCACGCCTTCTTGTACGTTTTCAATCGTAGGATTAGGTCTAATACCATCGTAAACAGCATATGCAATACCAGCTTCTGCCAATAATTCCGTAACCTTGTCCGTTACCTTAAACTTCACCAAATCAGGGTCACTAGCGACCATAACTTTCTTGAGACAACGATTTT
>JAQUUF010000040.1 GCA_028693975.1 Acidaminococcaceae bacterium | reverse complement strand
AAGCCCCAAGCCGTAATAGCACTGAGGAAATTGGCCCCGATAATGATTATAATCTCTTTGAGGTCTACGAAGCGCCACTCTCTGTTGTAGAGGCGAAAGAATACATTATACACAAGAAAAAAAGCCAGGAATATCGGCATGTTAACGAATACTGTCGTGGAGTACCTATTGAAAGGTTCATCCAATCCAGCTAAACGTATAACCACGGCCAAATATATTCCGGCTAGGAAAATCAAAATATCTAGAAGCACCAAAAAAGACGGAAGCAAGTATTTGCGCATAATAATATATTATCTCCCCTGAATAGATAAAAACGCACTCCGTAGCACTCACCAAGTGTAGGCAAGCGGTTAATGCGTTTTTCGTATAGTTGTGCTAAAAAATCTTGAAACTGTCAAGCATATGTATAGTTTTAGGTCTGTTAAACTCCTTTTCACTATATTTATTCACAATTTATTCATATTTACAGTTTAATTGTACACCAAGTTGGAGTTAGTTGCAATACTGATTACCACAAGTGTCATAAGTTGTACTATTAGAAGTCTTTTAATCATTTGGGCAAACAAAAAAGACATGCGTAGCTTATACACATGTCTTAAATAACTGGTGCCGAGGACCGGAATCGAACCGGTACGGGAATCACTTCCCGAGGGATTTTAAGTCCCTTGCGTCTGCCAGTTCCGCCACCCCGGCATTAAATTGGAGGCGACACCCAGAATCGAACTGGGGATAAAGGTTTTGCAGACCTCTGCCTTACCGCTTGGCTATGTCGCCGGCTGTATGATGTTTAACCAAGAAGCTAAAATCGAGGGAACCCCTCAGTCAGATGGTAAATCGCATCTGACAGCTCCCCTTGTCATGGGAGCCACTTTATGTTAGCAGCTACGCTGCTTTGATTATTATTGGAGCGGAAAACGAGACTCGAACTCGCGACCCCAACCTTGGCAAGGTTGTGCTCTACCACTGAGCTATTTCCGCAAAAAAATGGTGCCTCAGCGCAGAATCGAACTGCGGACACAGGGATTTTCAGTCCCTTGCTCTACCAACTGAGCTACCGAGGCAAATGGCGACCCGAATGGGACTCGAACCCATGACCTCCGCCGTGACAGGGCGGCATTCTAACCAACTAAACTACCGGGCCATTGATAGCTGACTTTGATATTATATGGTAATTTGGGAATTATGTCAAGTTTTTAGCAATAATTCCTTAGGATTTTTTTAAACTTATCTTTGCACAGAGCTTTTGGCTTATAATTTGCCGTCGCTATGCTCTATATAGTCGAGAACTTCAGTCAAATGTTCTTTGAGCTCCTGCTCCAGGAGAGTCAGGTCTCGACTATCAAAGGCTTTGGTATCTTCGAAGACGCCACCCACTTTGATTTCGGCAAAGAATTGGTCCCGCAAACAATTATAATAGAAGACTAATTGGTCGCTATTGGCAAAATTGGAGTAATCCAGGAAGATAACGGAGCCGTTCAAGTACTCAAAAGTATCCGCTGGGCGCAAGTAACGCACGAAATTGCCTATCTGCTCTGGTAGGTTGTTGCCAAATTCCCAAGTAGTAAGCTCTTTCTCCGCCACCAGCTCGCCGAGATTGCGGTGCTCTGGGTGCAGCATCAGGTCTAAGACCTGCTCTAGCTTGTCACCTACGGTACGGGCGAAAAGCTCTCTGTCACGATAGATGAAACGCATATCACGGAAGTGATTCAGTCCATACTGCTGCGTGAGGATATAGTCTTCGGTCTCCACGGTGTAGATAATTCTAGCCATGAGGCGATGCTCTTTATTGTCATAGTGGCAGATGTGGAGTACCTGTCCTAGGGTGTCTCCATCAATTACTTTCGTAAAACCATCTATCTGTTGCGGCAGGGAAGCGATGAAATCCCACGCTTGGACTTCTGCAGCGACGGCATGGAGCTTATCTTCTTTGTATTTAGGCATATTTCCCATGGTGCAATCCTCCGTTAGACAAAAAAACACCTTCGCCTGAGGCGAAAGCGCTAATTGATAATGGCAGGGGTAGTAGGATTCGAACCCACATCGACGGTTTTGGAGACCGTAGCTCTACCATTGAACTATACCCCTATGGAGCGGAAAACGAGACTCGAACTCGCGACCCCAACCTTGGCAAGGTTGTGCTCTACCACTGAGCTATTTCCGCATGATGGCGACCCGAATGGGACTCGAACCCATGACCTCCGCCGTGACAGGGCGGCATTCTAACCAACTAAACTACCGGGCCATCGGATTTATATATTATCATAAAACCTTGCATCTTGCAAGTAGTTTGACACATTTGTTATAATATATAATATTTGCAGTACTACAACACACTCGAGGAGGAATGAAAATGCCCACAATACCTAATTGGTCTTTAGGTGATAAGCATTTATTAGCTACGGTGCCAGAGCTAGCACCACTAATCCACAAGTATTCACCCTGCACGCTCCGGCCAGAGCCGTCGTCTCGTTATTTTGAGATTTTAGTAAGAGGTATGGTTGCTCAACAACTGCCGCCTGAGGTGGTAGACAATATTTTTGCCCATTTACAAAAATTATGCGGTACTATTACTCCTCAAAAGCTGGTAGACGCTACTGATAAAGACCTGCTTACGCAAGGCCTAGTACAGCAAAAGATTGATTATCTGCGCAATATGGCACATTTGACCTTACAAGGTGAGATTACTCCGGACAAGTTCGATGATATGACAGACGCCGAGATCAACCAGCAGCTCATGCAAGTCAAGGGGCTGGGTCAATGGACCATTGAGATGTTCATGCTCTTGGCCATGTGCCGTACCGATATTATTCCTACTGCTGACCATAACTTCGCCAAAGCTATGCAAGTATTATTCAATCTGCCCACTATTCCCAAACGGGGACAGATTAACAAAGCTACCGAGACTTGGCGTCCTTGGCGCTCATTGGCTGTCTGGTATTTGTGGCAGTATAGCGGCGAGGCTAAGAGGTTGGATAAAAAGAAAAATAAGAAGAAGTAAAGATTAGTTCTTTTATGTTCATTTCTTTGCGGAGCCAAAGAAACGAACCAAAGAAAGGCTCTTGCGCCGCTCTCCGCTAATTCTGGCTCAGGGAGCTAATTTCGCTAGCTCGAATCGCAATCGAACCATGC
The DNA here is from genome assembly GCA_028693975.1 of Acidaminococcaceae bacterium. Lineage (GTDB taxonomy): Bacteria > Bacillota > Negativicutes > Acidaminococcales > Acidaminococcaceae > JAQUUF01. Next base: position 5,198 of record JAQUUF010000040.1, on the reverse strand, counting down.
GCGGCTTGGAAAACCAAGCCGAGTCGAGCAGCACTTATTAGCTCTCCCTCGCAGACGAATTAGCTACGAATGCGGCTAAACCACCTGGTATTTACCCACTGCCATAATTAGCAGTGGGTTATTTTTTCCTAAGCCTGAATCTTGGCACTTTTACCTTTTTCTTAATTAGAAGTGGTTTGGGCGCAGTTCGAAGGGAATCTGTGAGGTCATGAGCTCTAATGAGCGTTGTGAGACATTGGCTTGGTTTGCCAAGCCACGCCCGCTTCTATAGCGTGACGAACACACGAAATTAGAGCCATGACCTAAGATTGCCTGAGAGCGCCGAGGCCATTTCTTTGGGTACTTGCTTTGGGCCAGCAAAGAAAGTACCAAAAAAACAACATTTTAATTAGAAAGAGCCTTTCTTTGGCTCTGAAAAAAATGAACGTAATATATATAATATAGTAAATTATAAATAAACGTCGAGATTTGCGTAAGCAAATATCGACGTTTTAGTTATTACATAACGTTGAGATTGAGGCTTAGACAAGGAAGAAGCACTGCAATGGAGCGCCGTGTACTAACAGTACATAAGCGTCTTTGCAGTGCTTTTTAACGCCGTATAAGCCCAATATCGACGTTTTAGTTTTTATATAGTCTTATTAGTCGGTGCTTGATACCCCGGAAGAACCTTCACGAAGGCTAGCTCGTTGCAGTAGGGGTATTGGGGACAATAGACGCACTCTTTCCAAACTTTTTGCGGCAGCTTCTCTTTGTCAGATTCTTCGTAGCCGCATTTGCTGAAGAAGCCTGGTTGGTAGGTCAGAGTAAAGAACATCTGGGTACCCTTTTCGATACCACTTTTCTCGAGGTGTCTGACTATTTCTCGTCCGATGCCTGTTTTGACTTTACTAGGCTCTACGGCTAGGGAGCGTACTTCGGCCAGCCTATCCCACACAAAATGCAGGGCACCGCAGCCTAATACATTATTGCCTTCTACTGCGACCACATAGTCACGAAGATTCTCATAAATGCTATTGCGCGAACGAGGCAACATAAGCCCCAGCGTCGCGTAGTGATTACACAACCTGTGAATGGCTTCTACTTCACTAAAGGTAGCTTTACGATATTCAACCATAGTGTACACTCCCCTCCGAACTGTACTTATTCTTAGTCTCTTAGCTTGGCCGCAAAGGTAGTGCCTACAGCTTCGACTATATTCTTGATAATAACATCAACTTCTTGGTCCGTCAAGGTTTTCTCTTGGGCCTGGAAGGTCAGATTAAAGGCCATAGACTTGGAGCCTGTAGCGACTTGTTTGCCCGTATAGAGGTCAAATACCCTGATATTAGACAATAGCTTGGTACCGTGCTCAAGGATAACTTGCTCCAGCTCACGCATGGTCACGTCCTCCGGTACCACTACGGCAATATCCCTAGAGGTAGTCGGGAACTTAGGCAAAGCTTGGTAGTGTGGCACTTGGGTAGCTGCCTCTTGCAAAGGCGCAAGCTCTAGCTCCAACACATAAACATCGTTATCAATCGTGAAATTGCCTGCGATAGTGGGATGCAACTGGCCAAAATAGCCTATGGTTTGGTCGTTGTACACAATAGCGCAACTCTTACCCGGGTGCAAATATGGCTCAGCAATAGTAGTCAGCGTGTAGCCTTGGACTTGTAGCTTGTCCAAAAGTCCTTCTACAATACCCTTCATATCATAGAAATCCACTTCGGCTTTGTCTTCGGTCCAGTTCAGCTCGTTGCGGCGGCCACTGAGCACAGCGCAGAGCACTCTCTTCTCCTCGGGGAAATCTGTGAGGGGCAGGGACTTGGGCAAGAACACCTTGCCTACTTCAAATATCTTGACACTCTCTGCTTGGTGCGCCAGATTATAGGCAGCGGTTGCCAGCAGACTGGGCAGCATAGTAGTGCGCATTACTTTGAATTCGTCACTGATAGGATTCATTATTTCAATCGCACGTCGACGAGCATCTTCCGGTGCTAGAGCTAATTTGTCCAAGGAATTAGGATGGATGAAGGTATAAGTCATTACTTCATTCAGGCCTTCGGCCGTCATATAGTCTTCTACGGTATCTTTCACGTCTTCGATTACCTCTTGGCGACCTTGTGCCAAGGGCATAATCGGCAGATGGGAAGCAATCTTATCGTAAGAATGAATGCGGGCTATTTCTTCGCTAATATCGGCGTCGCAGGTGACATCGTTGCGCCAGCTGGGAGCAGTTACTATCATCTCGTCGCCTTGTTCTACTACTTCAAACTGCAAGCTGCGCAGAATAGCTACCATCTCTGCTTGAGGAATATCTATACCAATGCGCTCATTCATAGCTTGTGCTGTAACAGTAATAACAGCTTGTTTGTAGGGCATTGGATAAGACTCTACGATACCGTGAACCGTCTGGCAAGCTCCCATCTCTTCTAGCAGATGTGCTGCCCGATTCAAAGCATTGTGGCAGAGGACAATATCCACGCCACGCTCAAAGCGTCCGCTAGCTTCACTACGCAGACCCAGAGCCTTGGAAGTGCGGCGGATAGAAGGCCCGTCAAAGGACGCCGCTTCTAGCATAACGGTATGGGTAGCGTCGGTAACTTCGGTCTCCAAGCCGCCCATCACACCACCTAGGCCGATAGCATGGGTAGCGTCGGAGATAGTAATCATGGAGGGGTCTAGGGTGCGTTTTTGCTCATCTAACGTAACGAGCTTCTCGCCTACAGCGCCACGACGAACAATGAGGGTATGCTCCCCTACTTGGTCATAATCGTAGGCATGCATGGGTTGACCCAATTCCAGCATAACGTAGTTGGTCACATCGACTACATTGCTGATAGGTCTCATACCGCAAGCTCTGAGGGCTTTTTGCATCCACTCCGGTGAGGGAGCAATCTTAATATTGGGCAGGACACGTACAGCAAAACGGCTGCACAGCTCCGGTGCTTGTACTTCTATCCGAGCCATTGCTGCAGCGTCGCCACCGGCAGCTTCGGCTACGTCCAGTGCCGGCAGATGCAGTTCCTTGCCCAGTACCACGGCGGCTTCACGAGCCAGTCCGACGATGCTGAAGCAATCTGCACGATTGGAGGTCAAGTCGATATCTAATACTACATCGTCCAAGCCTAGTACTTGTTTGATATCCACGCCGATGGGAGTATCCTCGGGCAGGATGAAAATGCCGCTGCGTTGCTCAGGCAACAAGAGCTTAGCGTCGATGCCTAATTCCTCAGCACTGCAAAGCATACCAAAAGAATCTAAGCCACGCATTTTGGCTTTTTTCAGCTTCATACCGCTGGGCAGATGAGAGCCTACTACAGCGACGGGGACCATATCCCCTTGGTGGACATTCTGGGCACCGGTCAAGATCTGCACAATCTCACCACTGCCATAGTCCATCTGGCAAATCCAGAGATGGTCGGAATTAGGGTGACGCTCAATAGTCGTTACGCGACCGGTCAGAACACCTTCCAACCCTTCTCCTAAGTGCAGGACGCTCTCCACTTCCAGACCAACTCTGGTAAGTTTCTCCGCCAACACTTCAGGAGTAACATCAATATCTACATAATTTTTGAGCCAAGCAATAGATGCTAACATATTCTGCCTCCTTATTTAAATTGACGGATGAACCGTAGGTCATTTTCGAAGAATAAACGCAAATCATCAATACCGTACTTGAGCATGGCGATACGCTCTACGCCCATGCCAAAAGCATAGCCTTTGACACGCTTGGGGTCGTAGCCGCTCATCTCTAGCACATGGGGATGTACTTCGCCGCTGCCTAAGATCTCCAGCCAACCGGAGTTCTTGCAGACACGGCAGCCTTTGCCGCCGCAGATAACGCAAGAGATATCAATCTCTGCGCTAGGCTCAGTGAAGGGGAAATAGCTGGGGCGCAGACGAATCTCTACGCTCTCGCCAAACATTTCTTTGCAGAAGGTCTCTAGCGTACCCTTCAAATCCGCCAAGCTCACGTCTTCGCCCAGTACTAGGCCTTCCACCTGATGGAACATGGGAGAGTGAGTAGCGTCGTAGTCATTGCGGTAGACGGTGCCCGGGGCAATCATGCGAATGGGTGAGTTGGGCTCACGAGATTGCATGGTGCGTGCCTGAATAGGAGAAGTCTGGGTCCGCAACAAATATTCGTCGGTAATATAGAAGGTATCTTGCATATCACGAGCGGGATGGTCCTTGGGCAGGTTCAGTGCCTCAAAGTTATAATAGTCGTTTTCGATTTCCGGTCCTTCGATAACTTCAAAACCCATCCGCATAAAAATTTTCTTAATTTCACGCATAGTCAGGGTAACAGGATGCAGATGTCCCTTCAGATGAGTGCGTCCCGGCATGGTAATATCGACTTTTTCGCTGGCCATTTTGGCTTTTAGAGCTTCACGGGACAAAATAGCAGATACATCTTCCATGGTCTGGCTCAATACGCCTTTGACTTCGTTAACAATCTGACCCACCTTGGGGCGCTCTTCGGCTGGCAAGGAGCCCATGCCACGCAGGATCTCGGTCAAAGGTCCCTTCTTGCCCAGATACTTCACTTTCAGATCTTGCAAAGCATCTAGCGTCTTAGTTTTCTTTAATTCTGCTAATGCCTGCTCTTGCAATGCCATCAGTTTCTCTTTCATCTTTATTCCTCCTAAAAAAATAAAACCCTCTCCCCAAAGGGGCGAAGGTCTCGCGGTACCACCCTAATTTCTTCTCTAGCACCTTAACGCGGCTGACGTCCGTCCTACTGCTATTTCAGTCGGAATGCTCCCAAGTGAACTTCCTCTTGGCCTCTGCTGTAACTCTCAGTCTAGGTTACATTCCCTGTACAGAATACCTCAAGTACTCTCTTGTTCATCACAAGTCTACCTATATTAATATTAACGCCAATTATTATAGCACAATTATTACCAGTAGTGCAATACTGGGTATCGCTATTGCAGGCGTTGTCTTCTGGTAATATCAAAGGCAAAGACGCCGCCGGCGACAGCCACATTGAGTGATTCGGCTTGGCCTGCCATGGGCAAATAGACTTTGCGGGTAGCGGCTTCTAGCATAGCGGCACTGGCGCCGAAAGCTTCGTTCCCCAGCACTAGCACTATCTTGTCTGCGCAGTCGGTAGCGTAGACATCTGTCCCACCTTCTAGCGTACTGACCCAGAGCTCCCAACTAGCAGCTCGCGCACTAGCGATAAGTTCTTCTCTGGTCGTGGTCACCAC
>JAQUUF010000039.1 GCA_028693975.1 Acidaminococcaceae bacterium | reverse complement strand
TTTTCAGAATTTTAACCTTTTGGCTAAGCTCTCTGCACTGGAGAATGTAGCGATGCCACTTATTTATGCAGGTGTTGACTACAATGAGCGCTGTGCAAGAGCTCAAAAGGCCTTGGAGGACGTAGGTTTGGGCTCCAGAGTAGAGCATAAGCCCAATGAGATGAGTGGTGGACAGCGGCAGAGGGTGGCTATTGCCAGAGCTTTGATTAATGACCCGGCTATTATTATGGCCGATGAGCCGACAGGTAACTTGGATACCAAGTCCACGCTAGAAATTATAGATATTTTTGAAGAACTTAATCACCAAGGCAAGACGGTAATCATGGTTACCCATGAGCCGGAATTGGCTAATATGACGCAGCGCATTATTACTATGCGTGACGGCAAGGTGACAGGTGACGAGCGAGGGGGTAAGGTCAGTGTTTCGTGAATGTGTGAAGATGGCCATTGACGGCATGTCCGCTAGCAAGCTCAGAACCTTTCTTACCATGTTGGGTATTATTATCGGTGTTGGTGCGGTCATTGCCATGGTCTCGTTGGGCTTTGGGATGCAAGAGCAAGTCAAAAAGAATATTTCCAGCATGGGCAGTAATTTGCTGATAGTAATGTCGGGTGGACGTACTGCGTCTGGGCAGAGAATAGCCAGCGGCAGCGGCGCCAAGCTAACCTATGACGATGCCAAAGCCATTGAAAAAAAGGTTGACGGTATCAAATATGTAGCTCCCGGTGTGCAGTCCTCTTATCAATTAGTAGAAGGCAATCAGAACTGGACCTCTCAGGTACAGGGTACTACGCCTAATATTATTGATATCCGTGACTACAAGATAGAAGATGGACGGATGTTCACGGAGAAGGATTTGAGCAGTAGGGCAAGGGTATGTGTTCTGGGCCAGACTGTAGTGGATAATCTTTTCCCGGAAGGGAATCCGGTAGGCAAGATTATGCGTATCAACAAAGCACCCTTTAAGGTTATCGGCACTTTGTCTTCCAAGGGTCAGTCTGCTATGGGGCAGGACCAAGATGATTTAGTTTATATTCCGCTTACTACCGCCCAGCAGAGAATGATGGGTATCACCTACATTCGTAATATTACTATTCAAGCCGACAATGAAAACACCATTAATCAGGCGCAGGCTGATATTGAAGAGCTGCTGCGGCAACGTCATAAGATTAGAGAAGGAGCGGACGATGATTTTACTGTGCGTAACCTCTCCGCTTTGATTGAAACCATGCAGGAAACCACAGGAACTATTACTTTGTTGCTAGCAATCATAGCCGCTATTAGTTTGTTGGTAGGCGGCATCGGTATTATGAATATTATGCTAGTGTCTGTGACGGAACGAACCCGAGAGATAGGCATACGCAAAGCTTTGGGAGCTACTTATAACAATATTCTGCTGCAATTTCTGATTGAAGCTGTCGTAATCGGGGTGGTAGGTGGTGTGATTGGCACTATCTTTGGCATCGTGACCGCAGTTATTATCTCTCATTTCGCTAATTGGGAAGTTGTTATTTCTATTTGGTCTATTATCATCGCCGTGGTGTTCTCGGTGGGCATCGGCTTGTTCTTCGGTATCTATCCAGCACGCAAGGCTGCTCTCTTAGACCCCATAGATGCATTAAGGTATGAATAAAATGGCGAAAACTACTTGGCGAGAGCTATGGCAGGCATGGGTGGATTATTGCCATAGAGATAAAACAAAATTTGATTTAATCGACCGGGCGAGAGCATTGCTTTTGCTCGGTGTTATTTGTCTAGCAATATACTTGCTTGTAGAACTCCTTTTTTCTTGATATAATATGGGGATAAAGTTAAGCAAAATACTTGCGAGGAGCTTACATGGCACGCAAAAAATTAGGTATTATGGGTGGGACCTTTGACCCTATTCATAACGGTCATTTGCTAATAGCAGAACATGTGCAGCGAGAGCTGGGATTAGATAGGGTCTTATTTATTCCTGCTTTTGTGGCACCACATAAGATAGGTGAAGAGTTCGCCCGAGCCGAGGACCGTTATCATATGACAGAATTGGCTATCGCTGGTCACAAAAACTTCTTTGTGTCTGATATGGAGCTGAAGCGGCAGGGTATTTCTTATACCTATGATACTCTGTGCGCTCTAAGCGAGCAGTACGGTAGTGAGTATGAGCTGTATTTTATTATAGGGGCAGATTCTGTGGGGGAACTTGGCGCTTGGCACAACATTCGCGGGATTATGAATCTTTGTACTTTTGTGGCAGCGACCAGACCAGGCTTTGTGCCTCCGCCAGAGGCGGTACAAAAGCTCTACAATGATAAAGACGAACCGGCAATTATTTGGGTGAGTAATAAAGATATTGCGATTTCTTCCACTGATATTAGAGCCAGAGTACAACAAAAGCTGGATATAAAGGATTTGGTCCCCTCGGCAGTAGCAGAGTATATTCTACAGAAAGACCTCTACCGCTGATAGTAGAGGTCTTTCTTTTGTCTTATTGAGCAAGAAAGGAGAGTAAGAAATGGAATTGAAGGAAATGCAAGCACTATTACAAAAATCTTTACCTAAAAAAAGATTTGAGCATTCCCTGGAAGTTTGCAAGACAGCGGCGATATTGGCTGCAGCGCATAAAATTGATGTAGAGAAGGCTAAGATTTCTGCTCTTCTGCATGATTGTGGTAGAGAGATTCCTAGCCGCGATAATTTGAGTAAAGCCAAGGAGCTAGGCCTAGTGATTGATGAAGTTGAGAGAAATCAACCGATTCTTTTGCATGCCAAGATTGGTATGTATTTGGCAGAACATAAGTATGGTGTGACAGACAAGGATATTTTGGAAGGTATTCGCTACCATACCACGGGTACTGCACATATGAGTAAATTTGCGCAAGTAATTTATTTGGCAGATTTACTGGAACCAACCCGCTGTTTTCCCGGTATTGATGAAATGCGTGATTTGGCTAAGCGGAATCTCGATAGGACGATGATTAGAGCTTATGCTCAGACTATCCGCTACCTTTTGGAATATGATTTATTGGTGCATCCTGATTGTATTGCCGGCTATAATGAGCTGGCCATCAAATTTAAAAGAGCTAAGCAGGGAAAATAAAGGAGCTATTACATGTCAGATCAAATACAGAATAAATCGCCGCGACATCCCAAGAGAAGACTGCGTTGGGGGCGTTTGATAGGTTTTTTGGTGGCTTTGGTTATTGTCCTTGGAGCCATGCTTGCGGCAGGCACGTGGGTATATCATAGATATTTTGCACCCAAAGTACCGGTGGTAGCTGCTAATGATGAGATAGGTAACGATGAACTGTTAAATAAACGTATCAATGTTTTGATTATGGGCATTGATGATGGGGACAGCGAGGACTTTGATAAGCCGGCTAAGCGCACCGATGCCATGATGGTAGCGAGCTTTGACCCGGAGAATAATAAAGTTGCGTTAGTCTCGTTGCCACGTGATACCAGAGTCGAGATTCCCGGCGAGAGCGGACATGATAAGGTTAATGCGGCTTATGCTTATGGTGGGGTGAAGCTGGCCGAAAAAACTGTGGCTAATCTGTTGAAAATACCAATCCACTACTATATTGTAGCTAATTGGCAGGGCTTTATTGATATTGTAGATATTTTGGGTGGCGTGGATTTGTATGTGGAGCATAATATGAACTACGAAGACCCCTACGCCAATCTAGAAATTCATATCAAGCAGGGCTATCAGCATTTGGATGGTAAAGAAGCTGGTAAATATGTACGTTTCCGTCACGATGAATTAGGTGATATCGGACGTGTGCAGAGACAGCAAAAGTTCCTTAAGGCGTTGGCTGGTGAATTCTTTAATATCGGCAATGTGGTTAAGTTCCCGGTACTACTGAATACTATCTCCAAATATGTGGATACTGATATGGATGCGCTTACCATGATTAGAGCAGCGAACAGTTTTAAGCTCTTTGGTGGCGAGAGAATGCGCTCTGAGATGCTCTATGGTAATTTCCGCACGATAGGCGGTATAAGCTATTGGGCTACCAGTCCCAATATGATTCAATTGACTTTGGATAAATTGGAAATTCCCCATGGCGTTATTCCAGGTGCCGATAAAGATATTTTGCAAAAGATAGGTCCGGGGAAGACTTGGGAAGATTTGGCGACACCGGATCCCAATGAGGGAGCGGGAGAGGCTCCGGCTGCAGTTGCTAAGCCGCCCAGTAAAAAGCAAGAAAAAGCTGTAGTAAAGAAGGCTCCGGCAAAAACTTCCGGAGCAACGACAAAAAATAAAACTAAAAATTAGGAGGCGATATCGTACATGAAGAGTGGAAAAGATTTGGCAAATAAGATTGCTGCGTTGGCTAGTGCTAAGAAAGCAAACGATATTTTGATTTTGAAGATGGAGAATATTTCGTCGGTAACAGATTACTATGTTATTTGCAGTGCCGGTAATAATGTTTTGGTGCAGGCCATTGCTGATAATATTGAAGATGAATTGGCTAAGGAAGATATCCTGTGCCAGCATAAAGAAGGCTATAATGAAGGTCACTGGATTCTGCTGGATTATAGCACAGTAGTAGTACATGTATTTTTGGAAAGCGAGAGGGAATTCTACAATTTGGAACAATTGTGGGCAGACGCACCCTCAGAGAATTTTACGGAGTAAAAAATGGTAGAAGAGAATAAGCAAGTAACAGTAAAAACAGTAGGTACCCATCGTGTAGGTGATGTGTGCGAGATGACAGTAGCCCGTACCAATGAAATCGGAGCTTTTTTGAATGCGGAAACAGGCAATACTTCTGACGATATTTTGTTGCACAAATTGCAGCAGGAGACCCCGCTGAAGGTTGGCGACAAGGTTAAGGTCTATCTTTATTTGGACCCGCACGGTCGTATGACCGCAAGCTGCAAATTACCTAAGATGCGCGAGGGCCAAATTGGCTATGTTAAGGTACTTAATGTCACCAAGTTAGGTGGATTCGTAGATATTGGCGCAGAGCGTGGTGTCTTCTTGCCTTATAGTGAGATGCGAGGCCATGTGTCACCGGGACAGTTAGTCTGGGTTAAGCTGTATCGCGATAAGACTGGACGACAGGCAGTGAGCATGCGTGTTGAAGAAGAAATGCAAAAGGCCGCCAAGCCAGCTCATGATGTGCAGCGGGGCGACATACTTAGTGGCACAATTTATAATATTTTGCCGGAAGGCTTCTTTGTGCTTACACAAGAGCGTTATATTGCGTTTATACATAGAAGTGAAGTGCCTAGCGGTAGATTAGACTTCGGGCAGCAGGTTACAGGACGTGTTATTTTCGTGCGCGACGATGGTAGAGTGAATTTGTCTTTGCGAGAAATCAAAGAGAAGGCACAACTGACCGATGCCGAGAAGATTTTGGAGCTCTTGCAGAAAAGGCAAGGGACAATGCCTTATGGTGACACGACACCGCCTAATATTATTAAAGATGTCTTTGGTATTTCCAAAGCAGCTTTTAAGAGGGCATTAGGGCATCTGATGCGTGAAGGCCAGGTCAAACAAGAAGAGGGCTGGACGACTCTTCTAACTAAAGAGGAAGACGCTAAAGAGCAATAAGCGGTAGCGAGGATGATGAGAATGTTATTATTTTGTTACCCCAAATGCAGCACTTGCCAGAAGGCTAAGCACTGGTTGAACGACCATGGAATCGCCTATACGGAGAGGAATATTAAAGAAAACAACCCTTCGTATGAAGAGCTCAAGGAGTTTTACCATGCGAGCGGCTTGCCGCTGAAGAAGTTTTTTAATACTAGTGGTTTGGTTTACAAAGCTTTGCAGCTTAAGGACAAACTCCCGACGATGACAGAAGAAGAGCAACTGCGACTTTTGGCGACAGATGGCATGTTGGTGAAGCGGCCCCTAGTCATAGGTGCAGGCTATGTGCTTGCAGGCTTCAAAGAAGCAGAATGGCAAGCGCAACTACAATAAAAGCCGCCTGCCCCTGCTTCGAGCTTCACTCCAAGTTCTATAACTGTAAAGAAGACATAGATTATGGTTGACAAGGTGCAACGCTATAATTTATAATTATGTGCGTAACAAGTGGGGGCGTAGCTCAGCTGGGAGAGCGCTTGAATGGCATGCAAGAGGTCAACGGTTCAATCCCGTTTGTCTCCACCATAACTAAACATAGATATAGAGCCGCGCTAGCTAAGCTAGTGCGGCTCTATTTTTTATGCGTCTTACCCATTTTCTAACGCCGTTTCTAACGTCTTTTTAATAACTACTTGCCGCGTCCTCCGCAGCCTTTTCTCTTACTCTGTAGCATGCTCCCCATCTCCTTTAATTGCTGGTTAGGCGCCCAGCAGCATAGGTAATGGCCGCGCCATAAAGAAAACTGCGTACATTACTTAGGCGCTGCTGCGCTGCCTGTTTCTTTTGCGCCTTTGATAAGCTCGTTAATAAGCTGTTCTGCTCGTCTAGTTTCGCTTGCAGCTTGGTCGCAGAGCTCCTGGCAGTGTTTAAGTCCAGCCTGGCTGCGTCTAGCTCCGTCTGTAGCTCTTGCAGCTGTTTCTCTTGCTCCTGCAGCAGCGCTAGCTGCTCTGTCGACGTGCTCCCCTGCTACGTTAACTCCTTTTTCAATAGCCCCAGCAAGTGCTTTTGCGTCTGTATTGACTGCTGCAGCTCTATCAAGTCCTGCAGCGGTACTAGCACCATCTTGGCCTGCTGCTCGTAGGCCCAGCAGGTACCCGCCCCCAAAAGATAAGAGCAGCAAAGCCACAATAATAATAGGCGTTTTAAATTTTTCATAAAATTCCTGCACAATAGGCCCGCCTCCTTAAATGGCATTACCGCGGCTATCGCAGGTAATGTCGTCGCCGTTTTCATGGTACCAGTAGTATGTGTCCTCGCGCACGTCTACATGCACATAGTCTAGGTCGTAGTTTCTCTCTACGCCCCTAAAGCCTATGTCTGTAGCTATGTCGGCCAGCTCGTCTACGGTAAGCCCATCTACGTAAATGTCGGCAGCCAGGCCATAAAGGTGCTGGCTGTAGCGCGCTCCGCCTACTGCCGCATTATGCGGCGGGCAGCGGTACATGCATGTTACGTGCACTGGCTCGCCTACCTTTTCGCGCAGCTGGTCCAGCTTTTCTAGCAGCTCCTCATTAATACCGCCCTCTGGCAGTTCGCCGCAGCAGTTACAGGTCATTTCGTCCTTACTAAAATATTTAGGTGTATAGCTCATTTTCTAGGGCCCCCCATTCCTGTTTTATTTCTAATAAAGGTATTAAGGTCCGCGCAGGCCTCTACGCCAGCGTCCTGTAAGTTCTCTACAGCGCTTAGTACCTCCGTTACGGCTAAGTAGCCTACTGCCAGCGATACCAGCATACTGGGCTTGCCTAGTCTTACCAGCATAAGGTCCGCGGTGCTAGCTACAATAACCAGCAGCAGGTATACTATAATTTTGCCGCTAAAGCGGTGTTTCATTTCGCTGCTGCTAATAATGCCCGCCTCGCGCGCCCGCGGTATAGCTAAAATGCACTCGCTTATATGGTGCTTTTCTGCGCCGCTGTCGTCCGCGTGGTCGTTCTCGTTTAGGTATTTATGCCCCAGCGCTGCCCACTTGGTCAGTAGGTCGAATATTACCAGCAACGTAAACAGGCCCAGCAGGTGCACATGCAGCTGCAGTACCTCGGTGGCTAAAAATGTCCCCATGGATAGCCATAACTTAAGTGGCCACCCCTCTGTTAAAGCGTCTTTACATTGTAATGTATATTGCCAAAGCTCCTGCATGTTCATTAGTTGTTAGCCTCCAGGTCTATAGTGTCCAGCTCTGCGCTGTCTTTTGCGGCGTTAATGGCCGCCTTGTTAGTTTCGTACCAGGCGTATGCCTCATACTGCCCAGCCCTTACGGCGCTATATACGCTGTTAAGGTCTGCCAGTGTAAGATTTACTACTGCCTTATCTGTTTCGCTTGTCCATACTTTGTACTCGGTTGTGCCCGCTCCCGCGATAAGGATAGGGGTATAGGCTGCCATAAAATTAGTAACGTCCTCGCTGGCGCAGTCAAAGCCATAGCGGCCGCTTGCGCATTGTACCCAGCGTACTGCGTCGCGCCTTTTAGCAAAGGCCATGCCAGCTGCCTGCAGCTTTTGGGCTTTTAGCTCGTCCAGTGTTGGCGCCTCTGGCTCTGGCTCCGCTGGTATCTCCTCATAGCTCCAGGCGCTGCCGCCCCATTTAATTTTATAATTCTCTTTTGCTGCTGGCGGCTCTGCCTCTGTGCACCTGGCTGGTATAAGCCACTCGCCATAGGCTCCCTTATCTGTCTTATCTAGGGTAACGGGGCCCTCGTAGTAGCCCTCTGCGTCTACCTGGTAGACTGTCTTAGTGTCGCTCACGCTATCACTCCCTTTTTTATTAGTATTTAATGGCTGGTATATAGC
>JAQUUF010000038.1:1329-8509 GCA_028693975.1 Acidaminococcaceae bacterium | reverse complement strand
TGCTCAGCATCTCTCCCAGGGTGGCCGCCTATTCTATACAGGCTCTGGCACCTCCGGCCGGCTAGGTATCTTGGATGCCGTCGAATGTCCTCCCACCTACAGCACTGAGCCCGACTTAGTACAAGCTCTGATTGCCGGTGGCTATCCGGCAATTTTCCAGGCTCAAGAAGGAGCCGAAGATTCCGAAGAACTAGGCCGCACTAATTTAGCTGAAAAGAACTTAACCAATAAGGACGTAGTTGTAGGCCTTACAGCCTCGGGGCGTACTCCCTATGTCATTGGTGCGCTCAAATACGCCCGCAGCATAGGTGCTGCTACCATCAGCGTAGATTGCAGTACTCCTGCCGCCGTCGCCGCCTACGCCGATATTGATATCTGTGCCTTGGTCGGCCCGGAAGTCGTCACCGGCTCCACCCGTATGAAATCAGGCACAGCCCAGAAAATGATACTCAATATTCTCTCTACCGGAGCTATGATTAAGCTAGGTAAAGTCTACGGCAATCTCATGGTAGACGTGAAGACTTCCAACCACAAGCTAGAAGAACGGGCCCGACGCATTGTTATGAGTGTAACTAATTGTACTAGAGCAGAAGCTATCGCTGCCTTGGCTGCTAGCGGTGGTCTCACCAAGACTGCTATCTTCATGCTGCTGACCGGCAGCTCCGCCACTGCTGCCCAAGCCAAACTAGATAGTTGTCAGGGCTATATCGCCCGAGCTCTTAAGGAGAAATAAGAATTTGGATAATAACAAACTAGCGCAGGAAATATTTACCCTCATCGGTCCTGCGGATAATATAATTGAAATCAAAAATTGCATGACACGCTTACGGGTACAGCTCAAGGCTGAGGCTTTTAGTGAGAGCCAGCTCAAGGCTCTGCCCGGGGTTTTTGGTGTCAACCGCGTAGATAGCGAGCTCCAGATAGTATTGGGACCCGGCAAAGCAGCCGCTATCACCACCCTAGTCAAGGAGCTGATGGGACAAGCCACTACCGTACCTGCCAGTGCTCCCTCACGCGACGATGCAGTCACCCCCTGCTATCAAGTAGGAGACGGTGCCGCTCTCCATGAAGCCATTCGAGCCAAGAACGCCACTCCTTGGAAGCTGGCTCTTAAGAAAATCTCCAATATTTTTGTGCCCATTATCCCTGGTTTTATCGGTTGCGGACTAATAACAGGTATCTTGAATATTATCTTCAAACTGGACCCTGCTACTACCCAAGAACCCCTGCTCCAAGTTCTGGCCGTAGCTGGTGCTGCTGTGTTCTGGGGTCTGAACCTCTTCGTCGGTGTGAACGCTGCCAAAGAATTCGGCGGCTCCCCCATTATCGGCGGCGTGTTGGCGGCTATCCTCACTAACCCAGCTCTAGGTCAAATCACCATCATGGGCCAGCACCTGGTCCCTGGGCGAGGCGGCATCATCGCCGTAGTCTTGGTTGCCTTCTTCGGTGCCTGGCTAGAGCAACGCCTGCAAAAAAGCATTCCCGAGATGTTCAGCCTCTTTTTGACGCCTCTGTTCACCATTCTAATCTCGACAGTGGTAGCCCTCGCTATCTGTCAACCTATCGGGGGACTGCTCTCCGAAGCCATCGGCTACGGCGCTACTGAATCCATTCGCTACGGCGGTCCCGTCACCGGCTTCATCCTAGGCGGCACTTTCCTCCCCATGGTCATGGTCGGTATCCATCAAGGACTTACACCCATCCATGCTGAGCTGCTCAACCGTAGCGGTGTCACCATCTTGCTGCCTATTCTTGCTATGGCAGGAGCAGGACAAGTCGGTGCAGCTGCGGCCGTCTATCTCCGCACCAAGAATCAACGTATTAAGAAAACCATAGCTTCCGCTCTGCCCGTCGGTCTGATGGGCGTAGGCGAGCCCCTCATCTATGGCGTGACTCTGCCTCTGGGCAAGCCCTTCATCGGAGCTTGTATCGGAGGTGCCTGTGGCGGCGCAGTGCAAGCCTACGGTATGGTAGGTGCTTCCACTTTAGGCATCTCAGGTCTGCCCCTAGCGGCAAGCACAGATAACATCGGGCTGTACCTCATCGGTCTAGTCGTTGGCTACGTGGGCGGCTTCATTGCTACATATATTATTGGGTTCGACGACCCCAAAGAATAGGAAGTATACATTATGCCACATGGCATTGCTATTTATCTCGGCCTAGGCACTAGCGCCGCTGACAATCAACAATTATTGCAAGACGCCGCTGACAACGGCATCAAGCGAGTCTTTACCTCGCTCCATATTCCCGAGACAGATACCGCAGTCTTGACCGACCAGCTCCAAGCATTGTTGGCTCTGTGCCGCACCCATCAGCTAGAACTCATCGCTGACATTTCGCCTGCCTCCTTAGAGCTGACTGGTCTGTCTGCTTGTGACGCAGCTGAGCTCCAGCGTCTGGGCCTAGGCAGATTGCGCCTAGACTACGGCTACAGTATAGAAGAGATCGTACAGCTCAGCCACACCATCAGTATTCAATTCAACGCCTCTACTCTGAACGTCGCCTACCTTAACAAGCTACTGTCCGCTGGACTTAACCTAGCTAACACCGAAGCCATGTTCAACTATTATCCCCGTCCCCACACGGGCATGAGCTACAGCGACGTTTACTGGCAGAATCAGTTGCTGCAGCAATATGGTATCAAGACGGCAGCTTTCATATCTTGCGAGCACGGGCGAAGAGAACCACTCTGCGCAGGACTACCTACTATTGAGGCACAACGTAATATGCCCGTAGCCCAAGCAGCCCAGCAGCTCCTAGCCCTAGGCATCGACTCCATCTTCATCGCCGACTGCCAGCCCAGTAATGAAGAACTGCACGCTCTAGCCACGGCTACTCTACCGACGCCACTCGTGCTACGCATACAAGCGACTAGTATTACGCCGGACATTGCCCAGCTCCTGAACCACACCTTCACCTGCCGCAGCGACGACTCCGTAGAACTAATCCGCACTAACGAGAGCCGCGGCCTCTGCAAGAACATCAGCATCGCACCCAGCAATACAGCGGCACCGGCACTAGGAGATGTACTCATCGACAACGACGGCTACGGCCGCTACCAAGGTGAGCTACAAATAGCGAAAGTGGAACTGCAAGCAGATAAACGCACTAATATAATAGGCAAGATAATTGCAGAAGATAGATACCTCATTCCCTGTCTCGTGCCAGGAAGTAAGTTTAGGTTAGTGGCGGAGTAAAAAATACAAGAAATACAAAAATCCCATTGAACAGCAGTGCTAAACTACTGTTTAATGGGATTTAGTTGTTTTAGAGCCTATACAAACAAATCACCGTGGGAACCAGTTCTGGTGAAATAACCTTCCCTCTTACTTTTGTTGCAGCAGATGACAGACTTCTTCGTTGAGTTTATAGAATTCTTCTTTGGTGTATTTGTCTTTGAAATAAACTTCGTACATATGGTCCACTTGACAGATTTCCGGTCTATGGTCATAAATATCGCAGAGATTGCCCTTGAGGTGGCGGCAAGTGCCATTGCCCAAATCGAATTCCGCAAGCTGCGGTACTCTATCAATATGCCGGCAGCACAGGCCACATTGCGTGCAATGAAATATGGTATCAGTCATGTAAATTGCTCCTTTTGTTCAATAGGAAAAGCCAAAAATAACCGCTCCCCTTGGTTCTAAAGTAATTCGCCATAGCGTCTGACATAGCGGTGTTTGACCAGTGTAGTCAGCAGCATATAGCCTATTATTGTCAGTAGCAGCCACAGGAAATAGTTCCCCGGAAGTGCCGTTAGTCCCAAAGCTGCCCCCACTGTAGTAAAGGGAATTGCTGTTATGAGGCAGCAGCCGACCAAAGTAAGCAGCACTACTGGCCAGGCTGCACGACTTTGAATAAAGGGAATTTGCGGCGTCCTAATCATGTGAATGACCAGAGTTTGACTCCACATGGATTCAATGAACCATCCCGTTTGGAATATCGCCACATAGAGGGCTTGGAGACTCGTATCAGTTAGCTGGCTGTAGAGAAGTCCACCCGTCACAGCAGGGCAAAGCACAAAATACATAAAAAGATAAGTTGTAATATCAAAAACAGAGCTTACGGGTCCCAACCACAACATAAACTTGCTGATAGAGGCTGCAACCCATTTCCTTGGTTTGGTAAGATATTCTTCATCCACGTTGTCCCACGGAATAGCGGTGCAAGACAAATCATAAACAAGATTGAGAAGAATGATTTGGATGGCCGCCATGGGCAAGAAGGGCAGAAATGCACTAGCCACCAGCACAGAAAACATATTACCAAAATTAGAAGAAACCGTCATTTTGATATATTTTATCATATTAGCATAGGTTTTACGACCTTCAACAACTCCGTCTTCTAGCACCATCAGATCCTTTTTGAGCAAAATTATATCTGCCGACTCTTTGGCAATATCCACAGCTGTATCGACAGAGATACCAACATCAGCAGCCCTCATAGCGGCCGCATCATTAATGCCATCGCCCATGAACCCTACCACATGGCCTTGTGCTCTTAGTAGACGGACGACTCTTGCCTTTTGCTGCGGTGAGAGTTTAGCAAAAATTGTAGTTCTTTCCGTCTGGGACGCAATCTCTGCATCCGTCATATTATCCATATCGTCGCCCAACATGACGTTTGTAGTGCCAATCCCCACTTGCCGGCAGACGCTAATGGTGACCATCTCATTATCTCCTGTCAAAATCTTGATGCTCACGCCAATCTTCTCTAGAGCTTTTATTGCTTCGGCAGCACTTGCTTTGGGCGGGTCCAGGAAAGCTAAGAAGCCAAGCAGAACCATACCTGTTTCGTCGGCAACAGTTAGCTCCCCTACTGGTGCAGGGTTAGCCTTGTGAGCTACGGCAATGACTCGCATCCCTTGCTCATTCAATTCATTAGCTTGTGCCAGAACCAAATCCTGCATCTCGTGGCTCAAAGGCCTCACTAGCCCCTGGTCTTCCACGTAGCTACAGCAGGTCAACATTTCTTCTACGGCACCCTTGGTAATCAATTGTGTTTCGCCTTTTTTGTTGCGCACTACTACACTCATTCTCCGTCTATCAAAATCAAAAGGCAGCTCATCTTCTTTGCTATAGTCTCGCTTGATAGCTTCGCTTCCCAATTGTTCTTGATAGGTAATGATAGCAATATCAAGTAGATTTTTGAGTCCGGTTTGATAATAACTGTTCAAGAAACCATGACGCAAAACTCGGGCATCCTCATGACCATGTATATCCAGATGATACTCTAGCACAACCTTGTTTTGGGTAAGGGTTCCGGTTTTGTCAGAACACAGAATATCTGCTGAGCCTAAGTTCTGGATAGCGTTGAGATTCTTGACAATAACTTTCTTTTTGCTCATGGCAGTCGCGCCACGGGCGAGGGCAGTAGTGACAATCATAGGCAGCATCTCCGGGGTGAGACCAACTGCCACAGAGATAGCAAACAACGCTGCCTCCAGCCAATTATTCTTGGTATACCCATTAACAATGAAAACTATAGGTACCATAACCAGCATAAAACGAATCAAAACCCAAGATACAGCATTAACTCCCTTTTCAAAATTGGTCGTAGCCGGCTTAGTGTCCATCTCTTGTGCCAAGCTCCCCAGCAAGGTATCTTGCCCTACAGCCACCACTACCGCTACTGCGCAACCGCTAATAACCGTAGTCCCCATGAAAGCTAGGTTCGGTACCGCCGTAAGAGCACCTGCTATGGCATAAGTCTCTGCGCTTTTCTCTATCGGCTCACTCTCACCGGTCAGAGCAGCCTGATTGACAAAAAGGTCACGGACAGCAATAATCCGTACATCCGCCGGCACCATATCCCCAGCAGAGAGGTGGATTATATCACCGACTACCACTGACGCTATATCTATTTCTTGCTTACCCGTACCAATTCTCTCGACACAGGTTGTAGTATGTATCATTTGGGCCAGTTGGGCAGCTGCATTACCGCTCTTCGTCTCCTGCACCAACCGCAAGATGCCAGAGAGCAGGACCATCGTTGTGATAATGAGAACAGTTAAATAGTTTCTGTCTGCTTCTGCTGCAAAAATCACATCTGTCAACAAAGAAACTCCCGCCAGAAGCACCAAAATGCCCGTGAAAGGATTAACAAAGGCATTAACTAGCCGTTTACCTATGGTTTCGCTTTGCCTGTGGGCAATATAATTGCCTCCATACTTGTGCTGTGCCGCCTCTACCGCCGCAGTACTCAATCCTGTGCTAGCAGTTCCCAATTCTTTTAGTACTTCGTCGCTAGTGCAACCAGCTGCCCAGAATAGTCTTGTCTTAAAATTATTTTTCATTAAGTTTTTCATTTTACTCTACCTCCATTAGTTTTTGACTTACCTAAGGAAGTATGATTATTGATTGAACGCCAAGACTATTGTGGTTTGGGCAACAAAAAACCACCGTCATCAAGTTGTCGATAACGATGGCCACAAGCTAATATCTACACGCTAACTAAACAATAGGCGGACGAGGCCTACTGTCAAATTGTCTTGTAACCATCTTAACCTATAATCTGCTTCCACTCTACTTCGACCGTGACCACTATCCATTACAACTCACATCCTTTGTTCACAAAATAAAACTCTCGTGCATCCGATAAGGAAGACACGAGAGCTAATAGTTCTGGTGTGTTTCGTTTGAGCTTTAACTTCATAGGGCAATGTAACTGCATTATGCTACGCCTTAACGACATAGCCTGTTCAAACCTTCTGAGCGTGTCTCCACGACTCTGCGGCAGCAATCCGTATCCCTATGTGAGCCTCACCTACCGAAGTACGTAACTATCGTAACACCAAAAAGAATTATTGTCAAACAACGCACAATTAACTTCTTATTTTAGGCTTACGTAAGTAACAGGTGGTTGTGGCGCAGTTCTTTGGGTACTTGCTTTGGGCCAGCAAAGAAAGTACCGTAAGAGAAGCTTTGGCGCCGCAAAGAAATGGACATAAGGAAAAAATGAAAATTACAGCAAAGAAAGTACCTTAATAAAAAACGTAAAATTAATAAGGTTAAAAATAAAAGGGTAGCTCATCAGAGCTACCCTTTTATTTTAGAAGTTCCACCTAAACCCTACATTATAATTAAGCGAATTACTTCTGTCTCCAAAATATTTAGTTAGTTCGCCGTAGACTTTGCCGTTGTGGCTGAGCTTGACGTCGCCGCCCAGGGTGACTTCACCCCAG
>JAQUUF010000038.1:0-1319 GCA_028693975.1 Acidaminococcaceae bacterium | reverse complement strand
AGCCTTCGCATAGTAGCTGCTGTTCTTGCTCTCCTTGCCTACCGCTATACCCAATCTGGTGATGAAGTGATTGGTTGCATCTACAGACACCGGCCACTTCAGGCTGGTGGTATAGTCGCCACTGCCTACACGGCCATAGATAATCTCGCCCTGAGGCTCAATGTACATGCCGTTCTTAAGCTGCTTGCGATAACCATACTCACCGCTTAAGCTCCAAGCATTGACGCCGTAATCAGCATCGCTGATAGTTTCGGACAAATCTGTCAGTGTATAGTCGTTACTGAAATGACCATAGCGTGCCACCACATCGTAGTAGTGACCGGTGTGACCCATCCAGGTATCGTAAATAGCGAAGCTGGTCCCCTTGGTCTTGCCGCTGCCGTTGGCGTAGGAACCTGTACCATCCAAGTGGTCCACCGCTACACCCACGTAGGTCTTGCCATCTGCTCTAGAGAAGGCCTTGTCATAACCAATCTGGAAGAGGTTGCCATTGAGCTTGGCCTCCCTGTCGCCTTTTGCCTTGTTGTTGCTGCGCTGGAAGCGAGCCCAGATGCCATCCTCGCTGTTATTGTTGCTGCGGATATCACCCAGCCTCTTGCTCAGGCTGTTCACCGTCTGGAACCAAGCCTCGTTAAGAACAGCTCTGGCGTCGGCTGCCGTCATAATATTCTCCGAGGGGTCAAAGGAATTCTCCTTTATAGCAACCGTACTATAGGTCCCGTCGCCGTTATCCACAATTGTGGGTGTGAAGCGCAGAGCGCCCCAATCTGTTTGTACCGAATTAACTGTCAGAGTACCGCTGCCCTTGGACAGCACTTGATAAGTACCGCTCAAGGTCTGGTTCTTGGTGGCAATATCATAGAAGGGATCATAACCTACCTTGATATTAGCCGTAGCGTTATTGGCCGTACCGATACTAATGGTATCGCCGGTATTATTCGCCAAGTCTGTGTTAATCACGAAGGTAGCTGTACCAGTCAAGGAAGTCAAGCTGAGGCTCCTGTTGGCCGTACTATAATCTTTCTTTGCATAGTCATTGGCTGCCACGTTGATGATACCATCGGTCGCAGTTACATTGCCTAGTGCGTAGACTGTACCACCGGCTTTATCTACATCCTCCAGCTGGATTGTGCCGCCGTTCACGGTAGTATCCTCCGCTTGGGCGCCCGCTCCATAGAGCATAGTGCCGCCGCTGTTGATAGTAGTAGCCAAGCTAGTACCGCCGCTATACACCATCTGCGTACCGCCATTAAGAGCAGTAACTGTGCCCTTACCGCCCACATAAACATACTGCATGCCGGCGCTCATGGTTGTTACCG
>JAQUUF010000037.1 GCA_028693975.1 Acidaminococcaceae bacterium | reverse complement strand
AAATACATGCTGAATACGCATCATTTGGGTTGCCACCCCCTCGGTCTGAATCTCAAAGGCTGGGAAGCTTGGCCTTCTTGGGTATAGCGCGGTGGAATAGGCGGTTGACTACTGCTCTGCCCCAACCTCTCCTTACGTACCTCATCTCTATAGACAGCACAAACCATGCCAACGGCAGCCAAGGTCGCTATCAAAGAAGTGCCGCCATAACTGATAAAGCTCAGCGGTACACCAATAACCGGCAGCAAACCACAGACCATAGCCATATTAGCAATAGCTTGTCCCACAACCAAGAAATTAACCCCTGTCACCAAGAGATAACCTGCTTCATCCGTTGTATTCTTGGCCACCTGCAAAATCGCATAAGCTAAGAGCAGGAAGATAGCCAGTAGTGCTACCGCAAAGAAAAAGCCCCATTCTTGGCACCAAATAGCGAAAGCAAAATCCGTATGAGCCTCGGGCAAGAAGAAAAATTTACCCGTACCCATACCCAAATTGGTCCCATGCCACCCACCGCTACCGATAGCAATCAGGGATTGCACCATCTGGTAGCCATTGCCCTGGGGGTCCTTCCATGGGTCTAACCAATTGACTACACGCGAGAGACGATACGGTGCTACCGCAACAGCACACACCACCCCCACAGCCGCAATACCTAACATAACGCCGACCTGCTTCCAAGGCAGTCCTGCCACCAGGTACAAGATAATCATCAGTGCCATAATAATAGCTGCTGTACCCATATCCGGTTGAATCAAGACCATAAAAGCTAAAACTGCGGTTACCCAGAACGCCAAATTAGACTTTTGCTGCAGCAAATGAGGTCGTATCCCTTGTTGCCACAACCGTCCTAAATAGCCAGAGCCTATAAGAATAACGCCTAATTTCACAAATTCTGAAGGCTGAAAAGAAAACCCGCCGATACTGAGCCACCTCTGAGCACCCTTAGTCGTTGCGCCAAAAGCATCTACGCAGAGTAAAACCACCAGCATAATAGCTGCCCAGCATTTTTCATGTTTAAACCAAAAGTGGTAATTAATACGCCACCCGATGATATACATAGCGAGTAAACCACCGAGGCCATAATAAATATACTTGATAAAATAATACGCTGTATTACCAAACATAGCTGCCGCACTAACAAAGCTAGCGCTATAGACATTAATGGAGCCAATACACATCAAAACAAGAACCAACGATAAGATGGCACTTCTGGCGTTAGACCAGAACAAAAACCGTCTTTGCATGCTTTCACCTCGAATTTATTTAAACACCGCTTCACAAAAATTAATCTTATTGCCCAAGGCACTGAACTTCGCCTCATATTCGGTCTGCACCGGATT
The DNA here is from genome assembly GCA_028693975.1 of Acidaminococcaceae bacterium. Classification (GTDB taxonomy): domain Bacteria; phylum Bacillota; class Negativicutes; order Acidaminococcales; family Acidaminococcaceae; genus JAQUUF01. The sequence goes on along the minus strand of JAQUUF010000037.1, from coordinate 7,346 downwards.
ATCGTAGTCACTGTGGTGCAAATCATAGGACAACGCAATAATTTCTAAGCCAAACTCTTGAAATTCCACCAACGAAAAATCAAATAAAGGACGATTATCCGTCTTAAACCTTAAATGCCCGCCCGGTTTGAGGAGTTGCTTATACTTATGCAAAAAATCCCTATAGGTCAGACGCCTCTTATAGTGACGCGCCTTAGGCCAAGGGTCGCTAAAATTCAAATACAACATATCTATTTCACCGGGCTCGAACCATTCTTCCAGATCTGTCGCATCACCGGCAATAATTTTCACATTCTTCAGCTCTTGCTCCTGAGCTTTGTGGGCAGGATAATAAGCAATTTCCTCTTGTGTTTCTACCCCTACAAACCCTTGCTCCGGGTGTAATTGTGCCATCCCAACAATAAAATTCCCCTTGCCACAGCCAATTTCTACAGCGAGAGTTTCTTTCCCCAAAAGCTGGTGCCACTGCCCCTTATTCTTGGCCGCATCACCCAAATATACATAATCATCTTTTAATTCTTCTATAGCCGCTTTTATCCACGGTTTATGGCGCAATCTCACTGTCATCTCTCCATTTTGCTATTTTATTCCTAACTATTATATACCAAAAAGGTAGTAGTGGCTATACATTCACCCGTTTAGACACAAAAAAGAGCACTTTTTTATAAGTGCTCTTTTATTCCAACTTACCTTGCCTGTACATATTGCAGGGGATTCGTCTGCTCGCCATCGGTCAATACCTCAAAATGAACATGAGGCCCGGTACTAGCTCCTGTCGAGCCTACAAAACCAATAACATCACCCTTTTGCACCTGTTGCCCTGCTGTCGCAGCAATGGCACTCATATGTCCATAAGCCGTTTCGTAGCCATCACCATGTTTGAGTTTCACATATTGACCATAACCACCGTTCCAGCCAGCCATCTCTACGATGCCGGCTGCTGCCGCATGTATCGGTGTCCCATAGGCCGCTGCAATATCAACTCCGGGATGAAAGTCACCATACTTGCCGCCAAAAGGGTCCACCCTAAAGCCATAATAAGAAGAAATCTCTCCCCCTTCGGTAATGGGCCAGCCATATTCGCTATTATCCATACCGGAGAGTTGTTGCAACATATTGGAAAGGTTTTCTCTTTTGTACGCAATGCGCTTTTCTGTCAAGTTATTCTGGGCTGCCATAATATCTAGCTTGGACGCAGTAGAAGCACCACCTTGGCCTGCGTTATCCAGCTCCTGTGACACCCTATCAATCTGGCCCCGCGATACTTGTTTATCATCTTTTTTTAATAGCTCCCGCACTTGAGCTTCCAAGGTAGCTACCTGAGACAATTCTTTTTGCATCTTATCATTGTCCTCGGCTAACTTGGCTAGCTTCTCATTATAGAGAGCATAGTCCTGCCTAAAATTATTGAGCTCTTGCTCATCAAAAGACACCTGGTACAAACGATACCCGCCGGCCATAATACCACCTAGCCCCACTAATACCGCCACACCTACGCCCAGAGCCCATGTCTTAGTTATGTGTATAATTTTATTTTCTCGTCCTTCACGTGCAATTGTAAAGGTACATAAATCTGTCATGCTAATTCCTCCACCTGTGACTACTTGGTCAATGCACTAATTTTATACCATATTCACAGTAGATTTCAACATTTTCACACAAATTTCATTTCTTGAAAAGGCCTACTTTGCTGCCCAAAGTTAGTATTTTATTTCCTACCATAGGTATATCCTGCAAGTCATCATGGGAGAGACCGCCCAACAAAGTTAGTACCAAACCATACACCGGTACGGCAATAACCATAGCTACGAAAATATTCCAAATACCGTTGGTCGCTGCCAAGAAGCCATACACTGCCAATCCCATGACTGCTGAGGCAATCGCCGTCTTGATCACGCCTTTTATCGGCAGAGAGAAACCTGTATGTTTGTAAATAAAGAACATATTGAGAATCGCCGCGATACCAATATCGGCCACCGTCGCCCAAGCCGCTCCTTTGATACCCAAGGAAGGTACTGCTGTCAAGCTCCAATTCAAGATAACCTTAACCGCTGCCGCCAAAATCATATTCATAACAGGAATAGAAGTACGCCCCAAGCCTTGCAAAATACCGGTACTGACCTGATGCAGTCCCAAAAGGAAAATAGCTGCACTCATAGTCTGAATAGCCGGTGCTGCATGAGGAGCATTATAAATCAATCCTGCCACCTTCTCGGCCAGAACAAAGAGCCCTACGCTACAGGGAATAGTAACGATTGCCGTTACCCTAAAAGCTGTCTTGACCTTCTCGCGCAATCCGGCAAAATCTGACAAGGCACGTGACTCCGATATAGCCGGCACCAAACTAATCGTAAGCGCCGCCGTCAAGATAGTGGCCAAATTGACCAAAGGCACCGCCATACCGGTTAAATAGCCAAAGAATTCTGTAGCTTCATTCACGGTAAAGCCTGCTACCTCGAGGCGCATGGGCACAATCAGCATATCCAGATTAGATACTACCGGCAGCATTAAGCTGGACAAAGACACAGGCAAGGCCAGTTTGACCAAACGATTAATAATCGATTTGGCACTCTCCGGCACTACCCCCTCTGCCTGCTTGGACAACTCCGTGTGAAACTTCTTCTTCAAGCGACTATAGAACCAGCAGAGCACCAATAAGCCACAAAAGGCCCCCACGCCGGCGCCCATGCTGGCACCACCTGCAGCATATTCCAAGCCATAGGGCATGAACATATAGGCAAAAATAATCATAGTTACAACTCGGGTCAACTGCTCAGTGATTTCTGACGCTGCCGTAGGTGTCATAATCTGCCACCCTTGCAAATAACCTCTAAAGCTAGAGAGAAAGGTAACGAAAAAAACCGCCGGCGCCAGAGCTACAATAGAATAGTAGGCACGGGCATCACGAATCCAATGGTGCTCAATCAAGAAATGGGCACCAAAAAATAGGGCTAGTGAAAAAACTAAACCCGTCACAAAGAGCAGCCGCAGGGAGATATTAAAGACTCTTTTGGCCCCCAAATAATCATGCTGCGCTAATTTTTCAGCTGTAATAATAGAAATAGCCACGGGTATGCCGGCTGAAGAAACGGTAATAGCCATCAAATAAATGGGAAATCCCATCTGATACAGGCCGATACCTTCGCCACCCATAATCCGCGACAAAATAATCCAATTCAAAGAGCCGATGACCTTCACCACAATACTGGATATAGTCAAAATCATGGTACCTTTGAGAAATTTATGATTGCTTGTTGCTTTACTTGCCTTTTGTTCTTCCATCTAACCAACCTTCATCAATATACTATCCGTTAATTTTAACATAGAAGGTCACAGAATAAAAGACAGTTGTTGCATAATTAACAACAACTGCCCCTCACTTATTTCTTCAAGCTACATTTAATCAGCAGACCTTTGGTTGTGGGAATTAATGCGACAAAATGTACCACGTCCAATACCGTTTTTTCTAAAAAGCTTATTTTCACCAGTTGGGAGTTTTGGATAAGCTGCGTGAAATCCACCTCTAGAGTGCTATCATTGTAAACACAAGCAAAATCCTCCTGCTCCAGGACCTTCTCATTGAAGATAGCGTTGACAATGGACATAATGAGCTTAGTGCCTACTGTTTCCACAATCAGCTGGGCAAAATCATTATCCAAAATAGCAAAATTAACCAAATGCATTCTTACATAAGCTTTGGTATTGCTAATAGTAAATTCTTCTATCTCGATATCTAGAGCAATAGTACCGTGGCTTTCGTCCTTAACCGTCAGTTTCAGCTGCTGTTCTGCTTGGTAAGCGAAATCTACCAAGGTAAAATCACTGCCTACAAGTGCTTCGGCTAATTTCGTATGCACTTCATCGTAAGGAATAGTCAATTTGCCGTGGCTAATGTCTTCCCATTTCTGGGCATTGAGCCATTTTTGGCTACGCTCCCGCATCGGTTTGAGATATTCCCACACATTGCCTAGAGCTGCCTCCACTTGGCCAGCTGCCTTATCTGCTTTGCCTTTGACATCATTAAAAATAGGCTCGGCTTTAAAATTAAATTTTTTCTTCTCGTCACCTAGTGGCTTTTCCTTACACCCCATCTTAGTGAACTCTTTGAACTTGGATAAACCTTCGTCCCTAGCTTCTTCAAAAATCTCTCTAAACTGAGCCACATCCTCTGGACGTCCGGCTCGCAGCCAAGCATTCGCTACCTTACCCACGCCATAAGTAACGCCCACGGCCACAGGAATCTGCAAGGGGGCGAAGGGAATCAAAGTGAAAAAGGTCTGCCCGACAAAACTAGCACCTAGCGAGCCCAAAAGCCCCACGATAGCGCCATCCTCTAGCTGCACCCCTCGCAAATCTGCCAAACGTGTAATCATATATACTTCGTTGGCCATAAGCGCCATCGTCCCCAGCACCGGTGTCACCACAATAACACTGGCACGAGCCGCGCCCCAGCAACATAATTTCTCTGCTTCTTTTTCAATATCTATATCCTGCATCGGTTCACCTTGTTGGCCTTGCTCTGCTTGTGTATCTTCTTGTTCCTGTTCGGTTTGTGCATCCTCTTGTTTAACTTGTTCCTGCTTTTCTTCTTCAGTCATAATAATTCCTCCTCATATAATAAGAAAAGGTCGTCTGCTGTAATTCTACAACAAACAACCCTTCTGTGCAAGATTTACTAGCGCTGTGCCAGCATGGAATTAGTAACCCGTACCGGTACAACGAGCTTTTGTCCCGGTTTGAGATACTCTACACTATTTAACTTATTAGCTTCCCTAATACGATAGAGGACTTCTCGCACATCTTCTTTCTCATCTGTCCATCTACCGGCTATTGACCATAAAGTATCGCCGCTATGTACTATTACTTCCTCCCGATGCCACGCAGTAGAAGCTTCCATACTATTAATAACGCCGTAAGCAGAGCAAAGCAACAGACACATTAATAATAACCCCAGTATCTTTTTCATCACGCTTACCACCTTTCCAAACTTTCGTTCGTTAAAGGTATGATAACACGAACAAGCAATTATTGCAAGAGAAATATCGAAAATTCGTTCGCTTGTCCCTTTTATTTCTCACTACAAAGGTATTATAACATTATATGGTGTTTTTATAAACACTTTAATACCATATATGGTATACAGCTGTAAAAAATAAAGGACGCAGTAATTGCGTCCTTGAGCTAAGCCCCTGTTAATTCTGTTTGTTTTTGTTCGCTTCAATCGCCTTTTTCATCCACTCAATCATCGCCAGCTTGCCAAACTCAAACCAAGTTTGACACTGAGTGTTTTGGGCGATATAAGCATTCCACTTCTCTTGATTAACCTGCTCCACTTCCATCAAGTTCATAATGCCAAAGTCGCTGCGCCAAATCAATTCATTCATATCTTTGAAGGAACTGTAGGCTTGAAGAAATTCCGGATTAAACAATTTTTCAAAAGTTACCAGGTTCAGTTCCTTCCCCAGTTCTTCATTCCCTTTAAATACTTCTAGGTAATCTTTGTAATCTTTATCAATATCTGCGCTGTTCATGTCTTCCTCCTCTAGTCTTCTATACCGGACACTCTGAAAGATTTGCCCTTTTCATCCCATGCTATCGTGACCATAGCCCGCAGTTTGTCACGATAAAGCTGCGCTGTTCTATCACTTTTAATCTGCAAGGGGCTATTTAAAACACTAACCTGTCTGAAGCCTTGCAAAGGCAGGAGCGCTACTCGGTTCACACTATCATTGCCGATAACGCTAATACCATTGAGGTTAGTTTTGCCCGTGGTGCGTTTATCATAGCTCAAAATTAGTATCTCCTGATGCTCATTATCGCGCATACTTACCGTATACATAGCGTAATCATACCCATTGTCTAAGCTATACATAAATATATCACTACCATCTAGGCACGCCAGCGACAGAATCCTATGGTCCGAAGCGTTCCCTTTGATAGTGGCTTTGACCCTGGTCTCGTCGCCGCCGCTAAACTTAAGTATCAGTGGCCGCTGTAGCTCTCCCTGTGCCGTAAAAGCCGCCTTCATGGCAAAAACTTGGTTAGCAGCCTGCGTTGTCGGCATCTCCACTAACAAGGATAAGCAAAACAAACAAACCGCCCAGATTTTTAACATAATATCACACCCTTAAATCTTTAGTACTTTCAGCCTCATCTTAACTCATGCCATTATCATATTGTGTTATTATAACATATCTTGACATTTTTTCGCACTATGACTATAATTTTAGCTATAACAGAATAGTGTTAAGGATTACTAGTTGATTGTTGACGCGGTCCCGCCGTTTGCCTAAAGGCATTAGTATTCTTTTCAGTTTATTCACTGCGAGCGACAGTAAATAAGTGTAAATTATTTTACATCTTAATGTCGCCACCTTGTGTGGCTTTTTTATTTGTTAAAAACCGCCAAAATTAAAAGGAGGCTGTATTATGAACAAAAGTTTGAGAAAGGTTTTACTAGTTACTTTGGCCTGCGCAACCATGACCGGGCTAGTTGGAGGAGGTACCGCTATGGCTGCCGGCTATACTCTGAGCTCTGAAGTGAAGACCGCAACCCCGGCTCTCAAGAAGGCTGCTGAAATTGGTGTCCGTACCAACAAGAATCCCGCTCTCGCTCATCTTGCCGACAAAGACGCGCTCATTGTCATGAGCTTTGGTACTACTTTTAAGACTACCCGTGCCAAGACTATTGATGCTACGGTAGACGCCATCAAAAAAGCTCATCCCAACCTAAAGGTTGTGACGGCATTTACTTCTCACATTATCATCGACCGTATCAAAGCTAAGGAAGGCATCACCTATCCTACCCCGGAAGAGGCCTGTGACCAACTGACCAAAGAAGGCTATACTAATGTAGCCATGACTAATTTGAATATCATTCCCGGTATGGAATATAACTACAATGTCGCTGTTTATGATATCTATAAAAACAATTTTAAGAACACCTCCTTGGGCGTCCCCCTGATGTACTGGATGGGCCAAGAAGATCAAAGAGACGATATTGCAGACACCATGAAGGCCTTCTCTACTCAATTCCCTAAGCTAGGCCAACATGACGCTGTGCTCATCATGACTCACGGCACTCCCGACCCGGCTAACGCTTACTATTCCGTCATGCAAGATAGATTAAATGCTCTGGGCTACAAAGGCAAAGCTTTTATCTATTCCGTAGAGGGCTGGCCTCATCTGGATACAGTAATGCCTCTGTTAAAAGCTGAAGGTATTAAGAACGTTACTTTGATGCCTTTGATGATGGTGGCGGGCGACCATGCTAACAATGATATGGCCGGCAACGAACCTGATTCTCATAAATCTATTTTGGAGAAAGCAGGCTACAAAGTTAGCAC
>JAQUUF010000036.1 GCA_028693975.1 Acidaminococcaceae bacterium | reverse complement strand
GAGCTTATATGCCGCAGGCGTTGTTGCACCGGAGAGTGTTAAGCATTATCAAGGCTTGATTGATGCGGTCAATCGCGGCGAAGCTTTCGTTATGGCGGACATCAAAACTGTGGCAGCAGGCGGCGTGGTAGTTTGGAAACGTGTACGCTTTACTACTTTGTTTGATGAGAATAAGCAGCCTTTTTGGGCAGTGGCTACGGCAGAAACTATTGATGAATACAAAGAGCTAGAACAACAATTCGTCTTAGCGGCAGCACAAACAGGAGTAGAAGCCTGGGTCTATAGTTTGAAGGACAGGACTATAACTAAAATTGCTGATTGCGGAGCTAATAATGACGCTACAAACATGTTGGAGAATGTACCGGAGAGTTTATTGCAAACGGGGATAATTCATCCAGGTGATGCTGATATTCTCTATAAAATGTTTGCCAAAATTGAGGCAGGAGAACATAAAGTAGCGGCTCAGCTGAGAGTGTATCTTGAAAATATTCATGATTATGCCTATCATCAGATAAACTACACAGTTTTGTTTGATGAAAATGGGAAGCCGGAACGTGCTATCGGTACCGGAGTGGATATTTCTGCCAAACTACTTCTGGAAAAGCGCTATAAGCAAGCCGTTGAGTTTCACCACAATACTACTAAAAAAGAGGTCCTATTATCTAGTTACAGTAATATTGTTAAAAACCAAATCATAGAAATTAAAGTCATGGATGGTGTGGACTACCACGCTACAGCAGGGGAGCCACGAGACCCGTTGTTCGTGACTATTGCGCAAGATATTATCGAGGAAGACAAGAGATGCGAGTTTTTGCGGCACTTCCTTGTCACACCGATTGAGCGTGCCTATAAAAAGGGCGAAACCGGTTATACCATGGCGTGTAAGATACGTGTGGGCAGGCATAGCCTAAAGTATGTAAAGATGACCATTGATGTGCTTAGGCAACCAGATACTGGCGATTTGACAGGCTTTTTCCTGATGACGGATGCTACGGAGCAAATGCTTTTTAATAAAGCAATGAAAACAGTTACAAAGATGAATTGTGACTGGGTAGTTGATATTGATATGAATAAAGATAGCTATACTATGATAAGTACTAGAGCTGGCATAGATAATTCTCCTCCTCACACAGGTTCTTTCAATTTTTTTAATGAGCGATATGCTCGCAGCTTCGCAGATGAAGAATCTACTAAGGAGTGTATTACTAAGCTTGCCTACCCCTATATACGCGAACATTTGGCGCAAGCTGCAAGTTATTATTTTTATTATCGCGTGCGGGAGCATGGTGAAGTATGTGCTAAGAAAATTGTAGTGTTCTACATCGACAAAGACCTTGGGCACGTAGGGTTAACTCGCGTCGATGTAACAGATACCTTGCGCGATGAACAAAAAAAGAACAATACGCTGTCGCAAGCACTTATATCAGCAGAACGAGCGAATAAAGCCAAGACGAACTTCCTTTCTCGCATGAGCCATGATATTAGGACGCCAATGAATGCGATTATCGGTATGACGGAGCTTTCCAAAAGGGAAATTAATGACCGAGGCCGACTTAAGGAAAACTTGGAAACCATTGATGCTTCCTCTAAATTGCTGTTGAGCATTATTAATGATGTCTTAGATATGTCGCAAATAGAAAGCGGTACAATGGCTATGGTGCAGGAAACTTTTGATTGCCAACGTGAATGCCAGAATATTACCGAAATGGCACAGGTCATGTTTGCTGACAAGAAACAACGTTTTGAAGTAAGCAATCGCTTTGTCCATAGATTTTTTAGGGGAGACGTGATTTTGCTCAAACGCGTGATGGTGAATTTGTTGAATAATGCTTCCAAGTTCACGCCGCTAGGTGGTACGGTTATTTTTAAGGCTATTGAAGAAACAAACCTCAATCCCAAGTTTGCTACTTTGGTTTTTGTGGTAGAGGATACTGGTGAAGGTATACCACAGGATAAGCTGGAAACAGTGTTCCAACCTTTTGAGCAGCTGGAAACCGCTGCTAAAGAGCAAGGAACAGGTTTGGGGTTGTCCATTGTCAAGAGTATAGTAGAGAGCAAAGGTGGGACTATAGCTGTTACCAGTGAAGTAGGGCGCGGTTCAACCTTTACGGTAAGAGTACCACTGCCCATAGTCTTTGACAAACAAGACGAAGTAGCTACAACGAGCGTCAAAGATAGGCCGGGCGAGATAGATTTTTCGGCATTGAGGGTATTGTTGGTAGAAGATCATCCTGTCAATGTTAAGGTCGCTAAACGCTTGCTCGAAAGTTGTGGAGCCAGAGTCGATGTAGCTGCAAATGGGGCATTGGGCTTCGAGAAATTTAGCCAAAGCAGAGATGGACAGTACAATGTTATTTTTATGGATATTAGAATGCCGGTGATGAATGGCTATGACTGTGCGAAGGCAATTCGTACTAGCCATCACCCTCAAGCAAGGACTATTCCTATCATTGCGATGACGGCGAATGCTTTTGCGGAGGATATTCAGAAAAGCCTTGATAGCAGGATGAATGGACATATCGCTAAGCCTATTAGCTTAGAGGCGATTGCCAGAGCGATAGAAGATATTAGGCTCTAACGGAAAAGAGAACAAGACACAAACATCAATCTTTTGACGTTTGTGTCTTGTGTGTTTTATAAATGGGAAAAATAGGGGCATATTTGCATAAAGAGATAACCAATGCCGGCTGTTACTATAATGTTGAGCAGACTTAGGATAAAACCGTCTTTTATCTGGATGTTAGCATTAAGACCAAAGGCAACGGGTATAGCACGAGTAGATACCGGCAGGATATAAGCACAGCTTTGAGCGACAATCGTGGTGAAGATATAGGGCAAGGGATTAAGAGCAAGGGCTTGACAAATGCTGGTAACAACCGGAATGGCGATAGACGCTGCAGCGGTGTTGCTGGATATTTCTGCCATCAAAGTGGTAAAAGCCGTGAAGATTAACATAGTGCCTAGTCCACCTGTTAAATCCAAGGTTGTAATTAGTGTAGCTAGTTTGTTGACGGCACCTGTTTGAATTATTAGCTGCCCCAACGCAATACCGCTGGCAAAGAGGGCGTACATACCCCACATGGCGTGGCTTTCGGCATATTCCCAAGTAAGCATGGGCCGACCGTTTTCGTCTTGCAAAACAAACATCAAGAGACCCAAAAGCAAAAAACAATAGGCTGGTTTCAGTCCGGGCAAAGCAGCGGCAAAAAGTGGACGTACAAAGGCGAGCAAGGTGGCGGCTGCAAATAAAGCTAACCCTATCTTTTCACCTTTTTTCATCGGGCCAAACTTGGCGTATAGTTCTTGGAAAAATTCTCGCGTGCCATGTAATTCCTTGGCAGGAATTTTCATGTGCCACAGATAAAAGAGATTAAGCAGCGATACTATTAAGAGCAGGGGCAAAAAGCGGGTGAGCCATTCGAAATACATAAATTCATGCCCAATCATTTTCTCGAGGTAATTAATAGCTACCAAATTGGCACTGCTGCCGATAGGAGAGCCGAAGCCTCCAATACCACTACCCCAGCCTATGGCTAGGAGAATGGGTGCTGCTAGTTTGCTCTTGGTGATGTCTTCCTCACCGACAAACTTAAGCATGGCAACAGCAATGGGGCAAAAGAGAGCAGCTACCACGACGTTGGGGAGAAAAATTGATAGAACAATGGAGGCACCTAACCAAACGGCAATTTGTTGCTTCATAGAAGGGCCGATACAGCAGAGTGTCTTGACTGACATGCGTTTGTCCAGACCAGTTGTGGCCCAAGTCAAGCAAATCATATCTGCGCCTAGCAAGAGTACCACAATTTCGGAAAAGTACTGACTGATTACTTGTGCATTAGGTATCAGGTTAAATACGGCATTGATAACAATGGGCAAGAGGGCGGTAACCGAAATGGAAACTGGTCGAAAAATCCACCACGCTGCCATCCAAAAGGCGGTTGCCATAGCGACTGCACCTTGGAAGCCGAAACTGGAGTGTAAGAATAAAATGACTAAAATAAAGACGATGGGACCGGAAAGTAGTTCTAAATGATGACGCTTAAACATAGGGGCACCTTCTTAAGATGAGTTTTGAATACGCTTTAATTATAATAGATAATATAACAGATTAAAAACTGTTAAAATTTGTAACAATAACTGCTTATTTACTGTATAATAAAGAAAACTAGAAGTAAAAGAGGTAGCGGCGATGAACTTTTTGACGATGGAATATTTTTTAATGTTAGCACAAGAGAAAAATTTTACTAGAGCGGCTGAGAGATTGCATATTACACAACAGACGCTGAGCGCTCATATTGCTTTGTTAGAAAAAGAAACCCAGAGCAAGCTCTTTGTGCGGCATGTGCCTTTGGAGCTTACTTATACAGGTAAAATTTTTTGGCGCTATGCTCAGGAGTTCCAGAAAAAACAAAGGAGTCTCAAGCAAGAGCTCAATGATGCAGTACAGCAGGAGGCAGGAGAGTTGCGTATAGGTACGACGCCTACCAGAGAGGAGATAATTCTACCAAGACTGATAGGAGAATTTCATCAAAGGCATCCTCATATCATTTTTCGTCTTACCGAGGCGCCTAATGCTGTTTTGCAACAGAAACTTCTGGAGGGCGAGATAGATTTGGCTTTAGCTTATTTCCCAACGGAACTGGCTGGCATAGAACAAAGGCCTTATTATAAGGAAGAAGTGGTACTCTTAGCAGCGCATACTTTACTGCGAGAACTCTACGGAGAGCAACTACCGACGGTGCTTAGTGCTATAGAGCAGGAGAGGGAAGATTGCTTGACAGTATTGCACGCTTGTCCCTTTGTGCTCAATGGCAGCAGTACGATTGCCGGGACCATTGCTCGTCAGTTATTTGCTCAAGCGAATATCAGGCCTAGAGTTACGGTAGTGTCCGATAATATGGAAACGCTTTTGCATCTATGTGTTGCGGGCGTGGGTGCTATGTTCTGTCCACTTAATCTGGCCAAGACCATTCTGGCCAAGGCGGAAATAGCAACGCTGCAGATTATGACATTACCGTCAGCTAAGTATCAAATTGCTTTTGGCTTGCGTAAGGAACCCCATCGTTGGAGCATTCTGGAACAGTTTGTAGAAGAGTGCTGTCATAAAAATAATTAGTCTTTGTGCTTGACAAGCAAAGCTTAGCATGTTAATATTTACTACGTTGGTTAGCTTATGCTAACTAAAGCTATTGAGCGATAGTGGTGCAATAGCTTTTTTAAAAGAGTTGAGTTAGCTTGGGCTAACATAGCTGTTGGACAAATTTGGACAATGGCTTTTTTTGAGCCAGTGAGTTAGTTTGAGCTAACTTGATAAAGAAGTAGAGTTGGGAGGAAGAACTGTGAGAACATTGCGAGATGGTCAGATAGGCGAGACGGTTACGGTGGTCAAATTACACGGTAGGGGACCAATCAAGCGTCGTATTATGGATATGGGTATTACCAAAGGGGTGACAATCCTTATTCGCAAGGTGGCGCCTTTGGGCGACCCTGTAGAGCTAAACGTGCGTGGCTATGAGCTCAGCTTGCGCAAAGCTGATGCAGAAATGATAGAAATACAGTAGGTGGTTAGTAGGAGGAGAGAAAGATGATAAAAATTGCTTTAGTGGGTAATCCTAACTGTGGCAAGACGACGTTGTTCAATGGCTTAACCGGCGGCAATCAGTATGTTGGTAACTGGCCCGGTGTAACCGTAGAGAAAAAAGAAGGTTTGCTCCAAGGGCATAAGGATGTTACCATTCAGGATTTACCTGGTATTTATTCTTTGTCACCTTATAGTCTGGAGGAAGTCATTGCCAGAGGATATTTATTACAGGAGCATCCTGATGCTATTATTAATATTATCGACAGCACTAATATAGAGCGTAATCTATATTTAACAACACAGTTGTTAGAGTTAGGCATACCGATGGTTTTGGCCCTTAACATGACGGACATCATCCGTAAGAGAGGCGATGTGATTGACACTTGTGAGTTGGCAGCTAAATTTGGTTGCGCTGTGGTGGAAATCAGCGCCTTGAATAAAGAAGGCATTTTGGAAGCGGCGGAACAGGCGATCTTGTTGGCTCAGACTAAAATGGTACCGAAGCCTCTAGCTCTCTTCGAGAATAAGATAGAGAAAGTTATTGGTGAGATAGAAACAATTATTGCCCCTCAGGTAGTGGCAGGCGAGAGTCGTTGGTATGCAGTCAAACTTTTTGAAAGAGACCAGCAAATAGTAAAAATGCTGGGACTGGAACCCGCAACTACGGAATTAATTGGCAAATTGGTAGCTGCCAGCGAAGACCAAGAAGACGATGACGCTGAGAGCATTATAACTGCCGGGCGTTATGGCTATATTGCTCAGGTAATTAATCGTATCGTACATAAGGCGCAAGCCCCGGGCACACTGACTGTTTCCGATAAGATAGACAGAATTGTTACTAATAGAATCTTGGCCCTGCCGATTTTCGCCTTTATTATGTTTTGTGTCTATTACATTTCTATGAGTGGTGTGGGAGCTTTGGTTACCGATTGGGTTAACGATGAGTTCTTCGGTGAAATGGTAGCTGGCAATCTTAGTGCATGGATGGAGAGCGCAGGCTGCGCAGAGTGGCTGACAGGCTTGGTGGTGGAAGGTATTGTTGGCGGTGTGGGTGCGGTGCTGGGATTCGTGCCACAAATGCTAATTTTGTTCTTGATGTTGTCTATCTTAGAAGATGTGGGTTACATGTCTCGCGTGGCTTTTATCATGGATAGAATTTTCCGTAGGTTTGGTCTGTCAGGTAAAAGCTTTATCCCGATGCTGGTGGCCTCTGGCTGCGGCGTGCCAGGTATCATGGCTAGCCGTACTATTGAAAACGACCGTGACCGTAAGATGACGATTATGACTACCACCTTCATCCCTTGCGGAGCTAAGATGCCTATTGTAGCTTTGTTTGCCGGAGCGTTGTTTGACGGTAGCGGCCTAATTGCAACATCGGCGTATTTTATTGGTGTGGCGGCAGTTATAATCTCGGGTATAATCTTGAAAAAAACTAAAATGTTTGCTGGCGACCCGGCTCCTTTTGTCATGGAATTGCCGTCGTATCATATGCCTTATGCTACTAATATTCTGCGTTCTACTTGGGAGCGTGGCAGCAGCTTTATCATTAAGGCAGGCACCATAATTCTTTTATCATCAATAATCCTGTGGTTTTTACAATCCTTTGGTTATGTAGATGGAGCGTGGGAGATGGTAGAAGATAATAATGGTAGCGTTTTGGCAGTGCTGGGTAATACCATTGCTCCGATTTTTGCTCCTCTAGGGTTCGGCAAGTGGCAAGCGGCCGTGGCTAGTATTACAGGTCTTATTGCTAAAGAGAATGTGGTTAGTACTTATGGTGTGTTATACGGTTTTGCCGAGGTAGCAGAGGATGGCCAAGAAATTTGGAGTAATTTGGCGGCAGATTTCACTCAGCTTAGTGCTTATAGCTTTATGATTTTTAATCTGCTTTGTGCACCTTGCTTTGCTGCTATTGGTGCTATTCGTCGAGAGATGAATAACGCTAAATGGACTGCTTTTGCAGTAGGGTATATGTGTGGTTTCGCCTATGTGATGGCCTTGATTGTGTACCAGTTCGGTCTGTATTTCTTAGAGGGGCACTGGAGCTTGGGGACTGTAGCGGCAGCTTTTTGCTTGGCTACACTTCTTTATCTCTTGTTTAGACCTGCTCCCGAGGAAGCAGCAGAGGCCATTGATATGAAAAAGATTAGTTGGAATGAATAGAAGGTGTAATTATGAGCTTTATACAAGCTAATATGGGCAATATTGTGGTAGGAAGTATTTTAGTCGCAGTGCTGTTTTTGGCTCTGCACAAAATTATAAAAGACAGAAAAGCCGGCGGGTGTGGTTGCGGCTGCACTAATTGCCCCTCGTCTGGTTGCTGTCATACTACGAAAAAAGA
Source organism: Acidaminococcaceae bacterium (assembly GCA_028693975.1). Taxonomy (GTDB): domain Bacteria; phylum Bacillota; class Negativicutes; order Acidaminococcales; family Acidaminococcaceae; genus JAQUUF01. The sequence continues at coordinate 904 of JAQUUF010000036.1, read as the reverse complement.
AGGAGAATAACACAATGAAAAAATCTTTGCTTTTGGCTCTGACACTAGCGGTGGGAATCAATGCTACGGCTATGGCGTCCAATCCTTTCTCTGATTTACCCGCTGGTCACTGGGCGTATGCTTCTGTAGCCCAACTGGCAGCAGCTGGTGTGGTGGAAGGGTATCCTGACGGCACTTTCCAAGGTGACAAATTAATGACAAGGTACGAAATGGCACAAATTGTAGCGAAAGCGTTGGCTAAGGGTGCCATAGGTGCCGATAATAGTCTAGTTAGCGAATTTGCCGAGGAGCTCAATAGCTTGGGTGTAAGAGTGGCGAAGCTAGAGAAAAATGCCGATAATGTGAAAATTACCGGTGAAGTTCGAGCCAAGTATTTCCACTCTAATAAGAGCACCTTTGATGGTTCTAATCACGAAGCGGAATTGCGTTCCCGCTTGTGGCTCACTGGTGCGATTAACGATAACTGGCATTATACAGGTATGCTGCAAAATACGCAGGACTTTACTAACGATGATGGTGACGGCACGACCGCTTTTAAGCGTGCTTACCTAGAGGGCAAGATTGGTGCCGCTACGGTTACAGCCGGACGTTACCATGCTATGTTGGCTGAAGGCTTGGTTATGGATGCTGACGACGATGCCGCTGACGGTATTGATATTTCTTTAGGCCAAGAAGACAAAGTCACCTTTGGTGCAAGTTATGGCAAGGTGAAGCTGGAAGATTCCGGTGATAACGCCAAATATTGGGGCGTGCATGCTAATGCTCCCTTGAGTGAGAATTTCGGTGTTCATGCCGGGTATTATGATTTGCATGGTGTTAATAATCCTGATAGTGGTTTTGCTTTCGATGAAGGGTACAATGTTTGGAACGCTGGCTTTAACTTAGGCAGGGGTGATTTAAATTT
>JAQUUF010000035.1 GCA_028693975.1 Acidaminococcaceae bacterium | reverse complement strand
ATTGGTATTTTATTCCATCAACAAGTTCAGTATCAAAATCATTTTTTACAATAGGATTTTTTATTCTTAAGTGCGAAAAGTCTGCTCCAATTATTCTGACATTGTGTCCTAATTTAACCCATTCTTTAGCTAGATAATATGGTCTAAATTCCATGCCATATTCAAGTGAACCTGCATAATGATCAATATACAAAATATTCATCTAAAGTTTTCTATCCTTTGCTGTGAACTTTTCATTTTATAATCATATTCATTTTGTTGAATCAAATTATTCCTCAACAACCAATCCCCATAATCCTCAGCCGTTTCCATTCCTTTTGTGGAAATATCTTCTTTATCTGTAACTTTAAAAACGGTTCTATATATTATCCTAATATCTTCGAGAAAGTTAATATTCTTAATGTACTCTAGGTCAAACGCAAACTTTTCTTTCCATGTTATATTATTTCGACCATTAATTTGTGCCAGGCCAGTTAGACCAGGATAAACGCTTTGCCTTTTCATTTCTTCATCTGTGAAGAACATCATATCTTTTACTAATTGTGGTCGTGGTCCTACCACGCTCATATCACCTTTAAGTATATTAATTATTTCCGGCAATTCATCAAGAGATGTAGAACGCAATTTTTTTCCAAACGATGTAAGTCGCACATTATCAGACAATAGATTGCCTTTTTCATCTTTGGCATCAGTCATCGTTCTAAATTTATACATTTTAAACAAATTACAACCTTTGCCTGGACGAATTTGTGTAAACAAAATCGGAGAACCAAGCTTTGTCTTTACAAGATAAGCAATATATAACAATACTGGAGATAAAACAATAAGAGCTATTCCAGAAGATACAATATCAAAGATTCTTTTAAAATATTTTTTATACATTACATAACTCCATTTAATTATAGAAAGCTTCTTCTAATTTCTTCTTGTTTTAATAAACAGTAAAAATTGTATACTAAAGTGTTTTGGTTCCCAATTCTAGCAAAGAGTGCTTTAAAAGGAAACATTCCTAAAATCAATATTTTCACTAACGGATTATACATAATATTAAGCCTACAATATGCTTTTCTAAATCCAAAATACTTAATCAAAAAATCTTGAAAAGCAGTAATGTGTCGAATATTTCTTTCACCATCAGTTATATAAATATAACGTTTATGCTGCATCATCCAGTCACAAATAAAATTAACAATGGCAAAATTAATACCATCATGTTGAAATTCCGGTTTTATTCTTAACATACTAAAATCCACATAATCTTTATCATCAATTAAGACTGCGCATCCACACAATTCATTATTATGATTAAAGCCTCCAATAAAAATATTTTTCTTCCAAGATATACAGGCATTAACAATTTGTTCAATAGTAATTGTTGGTCTATATAATATAGGATAATCCGTATATGCTTGACAAAATACTTCGTATATTTCTTTTGTATATTTTTCTGGATTTATAATACGGACATTAAAATTTTTGCTTCCTCTTTTTATTTCATAGCGTCTTTTTGCTTTTAAAGAATCAATTTCATATGCATCATCTTTTATACAATGCCACCATTCTGTCTCTTTTGTAGAATCCCAACAATCAATCCAACGAGCTAATAACAAATTGTTTTTTAATAAATACCACGGAGTTATTTTATCCATTGGGGGGGGACAATTATGTGGCGGTAATGTGCACAGTAAACAATGATTATATATTGACCATGTTTTTCCCATTATCACAACCCCTTAAAAAATCCACATGCCATATGCATAAGGTATATAAACTATCTTTATTATTCAAAACACTTCTTAATAATCTCAATAATCACATCTTGCTCTTTTGCCGTCATTTTATTATCACTAGGCAGACACAAACCTCTATTGAAAATATCCTCGTTTATAATACTGGACTGCATATCTGCATTGTAGGCATTAGTCTTCGCTCTGCCACTACCTTCTCTAGTGATAAAGGGATTCATGCGATATAATGGCTGCATGTGCATAGGCTTCCAGATTGGGCGCCCTTCTGCATTATACTTAGCTAATATTTCTAGGATTTCTGTTGGACAGCTTTTGCCTTTTTCAGTTATATATAGCGCTTCATTCTCGCTCCGTACTTGTTTGCACATGGCTTCCGGATTGATAATGAGACAGCTGAGCCAGAAATTAGGAACACTATTTACTTCATCATAGGGATTCATTTGCACCGGTAAATCTTTAAAGCCTGCTTTGTATCTTTCATAGATGGCTTTCTTCTGAGCAATGTGTTCTTCCAGATGTGGGAATTGTCCACGAACTACTCCGGCTATGACATTGCTCATACGATAGTTGTAACCAATCTCTTCATGCTGATACCAGGGAGCATTTTCTCTGGACTGGGTAGACCATTTTCTCACTTTATCTGCTGCCTCTTTGTCATCTGTCAGCAACATGCCGCCGGCAGATCCTGTGATGATTTTGTTCCCGTTAAAAGAGATACAGGAGGCATCTCCGAAGCTACCGGTCTGCACTCCTTTGTAGGTAGCTCCTAGACTCTCAGCGGCATCCTCAACCAGGAAAGCACCATGCTTGTCACAGATGGCTCTGATTTCGTCTATCTTTCCCGGTGTTCCATAGAGATGGGCAACGACTACCACATTCACATCAGGATAAATCTCAAAGGCTTTTTCTAGTGCTATAGGATCCATGTTCCATGTTTCATATTCTGAATCTATGAAAATAGGCACGCCACCCTCATAGACTACCGGGTTCACACTGGCATCAAATGTCATGTCTGAGCAGAATACTTTGTCGCCGGTTTTAATCCCAGCTAACTTCATTGCCAGATGCAAAGCAGCAGTTCCCGCAGAAAGTGCTACGGAATATTTGCAACCTATTTTTTCACAGGTCAGGCGTTCTACCTCATTAAGGTTGGCCCCTACTGTAGACATCCAGTTGGTTTCATAGGCCTCAGTCATATACTTTAGTTCTTCCCCATGCATGGTTGGTGATGACAGCCATACTTTTTTGGCAAATGGTTTTATTTCCATTATTTATCCCCCTCCATTTTACTATAGAAAAATATTCTCCACTTTAACCTTACACCAAATTACTTGATCTTAATAGGCCGTAGCTACGCCAAAAGCCTAAAAAGGTGGGTCGCCTCTGCGCCATTGTTCTTTTGCACCTTATCTTAGGCTTTTTCTTAGCTTTTATCTTCTATTCCACCAGCTTACTAACAGCATACCCACGCCACTACCTACGGTGTCTAGCAGCACATCGCTGAGCTGACAGCTGCGGCCCGGGGTGAAGCTCTGGATGCCTTCATCGATGATAGCAGTAGCACAGCCTAGCAAGAGGGCAGTACGAATATTCTTACCATAGGCACGCAACGTAGCCGCCAGACACGCTCCCTGGAGAGTGAATTCTGTCAAGTGGGCCGCTTTGCGTACTATGTGATTAGTTAAGTGAATCACACCTAACGAAAGGGTGTCTATAATACTCTGGATTAACGCTAGCACCCAGCCACTGGCTTCGTCTGACACAGTGGCACTCTGGAGGGAGTTCCCCCAAATGAAGGCCGTGAGTAGTAGCACTAGACTCAGATAGAGTACTCTGCTCTTGTGTTTGCTCATTTATTCTTAGCGCTCTTCTCCTCGTGCCCTTCTTCGCTATGATAGTCGCTATAATAGTAGCCATAATTACTGCCATAGTGGCTGCCGTAGCCATAGCCATAGTGATGGCCACTGACGGGCACCTTGTTCAGCACGCAGCCGATAATCCTGCCGCCGGCTTGCTCTATTCTCTCCTTGGCACTGCGCACCTCAGAGGGCGTCTCCGCACCTGACCTGACGATAAGCAGCAAGCCATCCAGCTTGCTAGCTAGCGCCGCCGCATCGGTGACGGGCAGCACGGGTGGAGTATCTATCAGAATATAGTCATAGTGCTCACGCAGCTTGGTCAGCTCGTCACTCATCTTAACAGAGCCTAAGAGCTCGGAAGGATTGGGGGCTACCGGCCCTGAGGTCAAGATATCTAGATGCTCTATGCCCTCAGCTTGCTGCACGATAGTGAGGGAATCCTCCCCGAGGCTAATGCAATTGCTGAGGCCTTTGTTCTTCAGTTGGAAAATCTTATGCTGGGTGGGATTACGGAAGTCGCAATCCATCACCAGCGTCTTATAGCCTGCTTGGGCCATGACAATAGCCAGATTGGCGATGAGCGTGCTCTTGCCTTCGTCCGGGGTAGCACTGGTCAGAGCCAGCACCTTGAGCTTGTTGTCGCTACCGCTAAAGCTAATATTCGTCCTAATGGTACGAAAGGCTTCCGATACTGGGGACTTAGGGTCAGTCTGTGTAATTAGTTCCATAAATGCCTCCTGATCTTCTCTAGCAGAGCATGTATCGTGCTACTCTTGTCGCCATAGCGTTTCTTCCTATTCTCCGCATCTTTGAGACTATCTAGGTCCGGTACTACACCCAAGACGGGAAGTCCCAGATAATTGGTAATATCTTCTTCGGTACGCACCATACGAGTCAAGAGCTCGATAGCGATAGAAGTACCGCAGCCTACTAAGAGGCCTAGAATAGCGGCCAATACAAGGGTCAAGGCTTTGCGTGGCTTCACTGGGTCTTCCGGCAGAGTAGCGGTATCTACTACCTGTACTTCGGTGGAGACAGAAGCCTCTGCTACTTTGGCTTCTTCTAGACGCTTGGCTAGCATAATGTAGATTTCTTGGGCTACATTAGCATCACGCTGTACTCGCACATAGCCTTGCTCCACTTGGGGCAGCTTGGTGAGAGCTTCTTCGTTGGTCTTATCTACAGCAGCCAGTGCTGCGGCTCTAGCTTGGGCAGAAGCAATCTCAGCTTGGCTCTGGTACTTAGCAGCCAAGAGACCTTGATGCACAGGATTGTCCGAGGGAGCTTCCAGGGCTGCTACTTTCGCTGCTTCGGCCTGCATCTGGGCGCGTACTTGAGCAATCGCGTCGTTGATCTCTATCATCTTGGGATGTTTCTCGGTATATTTCTCTAGATAGCCGGCACGAGTAATCTCCAGCTCTGCCAGCTTGGCTCGATATTGCTGCACCGTGGCATTGTCCGCTGAGCTCTGGGCTTCGCCGCCTAATTGTCCGTTCACCGCAGCTAGCTTAGCCTGAGCAGTAGCTAGGGCAATCTGGTTCTCTGCTTTGTTCTTGTCTACCAAGAGGAAGCGCTCGGTGAGAGCTTTAATAGTATCTGTAGGCGAAATAATCTTATGCTTCTTCTTGTATTCTTGGAGTGCTAGCTCGGTTTTGTCCAGTTCTTGACGGGATTCATTCACTCGTCCGTCGAGGAACTCACGGGTAGCCTTCTGCTCCGCTCGTGTCAAACCGGTCAAGCGGTGCAAGAAGCCCTGTACCAAGAGGAGATTGGCCTTCTGAGCCTGCTCCGGGGTCTCGGCATTGACAGTAAGCTTCAAGATCTCGGTGTCTTTGAAAGGCACCGTAGTAATTCTGCCTTTGACATAACCTTCGTAGGCAGGGAATTTGCCTTCTTTGTTAGGCTTCTCGGTAGCTGCAATCACGGGTACCACTACGGAGCGACTCTTCAAAATCTCTGCATAGGTACTCATCAGCTGCTTAGTACCTGCCACATTACCGCCACTCACGGTCTGCAGCAGGGAGTCACCGATGCCCTTGGGTTGCTTAATGCGCAGCAAGGATTCGGATTCGTACACCGGCGAGGCTATCAAGAGGTACAGGATAGCCACGGCGATGAAGATACCGGTAATCTTGGCAATGCGTCTAAAATTCTCTACTATAATATAGAAGAGTTCTCGCAAATCAATACTGTTCTCGTCCACTTATATGTCCCTCTCAGTCTAGTCTTTGTTATTCGAAATTCTATCAACCATATAAAAACCGCTGACGAATGGCAACACATCCTTGCTAAAATCAATACGTCCATTACCAGTCAGATAGAGCGAATCCCCTTCGAAGAGCTGATAGTTCTGACTCATATCACCTTTGGTCAAGAGATTATTAAAATTCACATAGATTAAGTCTTTTTCTTCCTTCACACCCTTGCGGATGAGGACGACCTTCTTCTTGGCCGCATCCTTGGTGAAGCCCTCGGCCTTGCCGATAGCGTCTAGCACATTATGACTTCTGTCCAGTTCTTGGACGCCGGCTCGCTTCACTTCGCCAAAGACGAAGACGCGGGTAGTGCCCAGCTTGGTAATATTAATGGATACATTGGGTGCGATGATATATTCTGCCAAGCGCACCTGCAAAGCTTGGGTGAATTGGTCCACGGTAAGCCCTGTGGTATCCATGGAACCGATGAGCGGGAAATCCAGCTTGCCATCGGGACGGACCACATAGGGACTCTTGTTGCCCCCTGTAACTCCGGTGGAGCTGATATCGTCATGTCCTACCACAGTGATACTGAGCTCGTCTCCGGGACACATAATATAATCCGCTGCCTGTACTGTCGGTGCTGCCACTAGCAGCAGAGCAGCCAAGGAATAGGCTAGCAGTCGTTTCTTCATAAGAAAACCTCCCCTTATACCATCTATATACTTATAATTAATTATACCATAAACTACTAGTGAGTGAACCGTCTAATTAGCTTGTCCCACACTCCCTCTTGGGACTGCTTAGTCGGCCCTACGCCTTGCAGGTCCGCAGGATTCTTGGGAACATCCAGATAAAAAATCTTATTATTAAGTAATTTCTGCGGATTGGTCACTGTTAGTTCGGCTAGAGCCAGTGCTCCCACCTGTTCTTCGATAGCCTCGGCGGCAGCACGCATATCGGTAGTACGCCGCTCTGTGTTGTGGGCATCGCTGCCAATGAAGCTGATGAGGCCATTGCGCAATAGCAACTGGGCGTTAGCCTGAGCCGGACTGCCATAGAGCCCGGTGAAGCTGCCGGCATTACACTGGAGCAGTATACCGCTGCGCAGCCACCGTAAAAGCCTATTCATATCGCTCATCACATGCTTATTACGCTCCGGGTGAGCAATAATGGGCCATTTGTCCTTGAGCTGTAGCTGATAAAATATTTCTTCAGTATCTTCCGGTACCATGCTGGCTGGGAATTCTACCAAGACATAGCTAGTGCCTGCTAGGCAATAGTCATCGCTATCCTTCTGTACTATCTCCAGCAAATCCGCATTCACCTCTAGCTCGCCGCCGGGATAGACCTGCAGCGGCAGCCGCTTATCCAGTGCATATTGGGCTAGACTGGCAGCTCTATCGACAATAACGGACCAAGCGGGCTTCTGAGCTGCTTCAATCACATGGGGAGTGGCAATAATTGCCCTCGTGCCGCAGCGCACTGCTAGATTCATCAGTTCGTGGGAAATCTCCTCGGTAGCGGCGCCGTCGTCCACACCATGGAGCAAATGGCAATGTATATCAATCATGCCCGCACCTCCTCAGCATCAAAATGATTGGGGTGATAGTTGTGCACAATCTTCTGCAGCTGGGCGATATATTCTTCCTCGGTCTTGCAGCCAGAGAATTGTTGGAGCAGCTCTAGGAGCGCCTCGGGGTCTTCGTCATGCAAAATGGCACAGGAAATCTTGGGATAAGGACTGGGTCTGAGGCCCTCACCATCCAGGAAGAGCTCTTCGTAGAGCTTCTCGCCGGGACGCAGACCAGTATATTTAATCTCAATATCTACATTGGGCTCGTAACCAGCCAGATGAATCATATGCTCGGCCAGGTCTTGGATACGAACAGGCTCGCCCATATCTAGGACGAACACTTCCCCGCCTTGACCGATACTGCCCGCTTGGATAACGAGCTTGCTCGCCTCGGGGATAGTCATGAAGTACCTAGTAATCCTAGGGTCGGTAATGGTGACAGGACCGCCGGCGGCAATCTGCTTGCGGAAAAGCGGTACTACGCTGCCACGACTACCTAGGACATTGCCAAACCGCACGGCCACATAGATAGTCTGGGAATATTTCTTGTTCAAAGCCTGGCAAATTTTCTCTGCTGTACGCTTAGTCGCTCCCATGACACTGGTGGGATTGACAGCCTTGTCCGTGGAAATCATCACGAAATGCTTGACGCCATATTCTCCTGCTAGTTCAGCTAGTCCCCAGGTGCCAAAGACATTGTTCAGTACTGCTTCCTCAGGCTGGCCTTCCATCAAGGGTACATGTTTGTGAGCTGCTGCGTGGAATACCACGTCAGGCTTATAGGTCTGAAATACCTCTCGCAAACCGTCCTTGTTGGCTACATTCATAATTACCGGATAGAGCCTCGCCGGAGGGAAGCACTCAATTAATTCATGGTAAATCTCGTAAATACTATTCTCACCACGGCCTAGCAATATGAGCTGGCTGGGCTCGGCTTGAATTATCTGGCGGCAGAGCTCGCTGCCGATAGAGCCTCCGGCACCGGTAACTAGTACCTTCTGCCCTTGCAAATAAGCACCGAACTTGCGGAGGTCTACATCAACCGGGTCACGTGCTAGCAAATCCTCTACGCGCAGGGGACGCATAGCTGATGGGTCAATTCTTGTTGCTTCCAGCCCACAGAAGTAAGAGGGCATAACAAAAGTCTTACAATTGGTGTTATTGCAAGTTTGCAAGACAGTACGCAGGTCTCTAGGTGTAATGGAGGGCAGGGCAATAAAGATTTCATCTAGCTTAAGCTCCTTGACCAGCTGTGGAATACATTCTCTGCCACCGTAAATCTTCACATTATTAAGATAAACTCCCTTTTTGGCAGGGTCATCGTCTACAAAAGCCAGTACTTCTCTGGGCACCTTATGATTGTGCTCTATGCCGCGGAGCAAGATGCTGCCGGCAGAACCTGCCCCAATAATCATGACGCGTTTCTTCTCCTGGCTCTGCGCCGGCTTATCTAGTTTCTCGTAGAAATTGCTCAAATAGAACCGTAGCGCCAAACGACTGCCTGCTACCCCGGCAGCCACTAGAAAGAAGCCTAGGATATAGATGGTGCGAGGCAGAGTCTGTCC
>JAQUUF010000034.1 GCA_028693975.1 Acidaminococcaceae bacterium | reverse complement strand
CAGCAGGCTCTGATTTATTATCTGCCGCTACAGCCTTTAATTGTTTCCCCAAAAGACCGCCCTTGGCATTGAGTTCATCAATGGCCATTTGCGCACCATTTGCAGCTGCTGTACCAATGGTGGCGTTACCACCGGTCATCTCATTAAGCAAACCAATCTTAATTTCTTTGTCATTTTTGGCACCGCAGCCTACCAACGCTCCTCCTAAGGCTACTACTGCCAAAGCAACTGCTAAAGCTTTCTTAAAATTCATTTCTTTTTTCCCCCTAAAATAAATTATCCCCGGTGCCTAAGGTCAGCTCCGGAGATATCAATACGAACTAAAAAAAAGCAAAGTAATAAACATTACTTGCGCTCTGTCCTTTTGCCTGAGAGATTAGGGCTAAAAAACTACCCTTGCACCTTCGGCGCTCAACATTGAGACTCTCCAGAGTCGTGTCCACAAACGGTCCTATCTTTTGAGATACCTGAGAGTTTAGCTCCTTCGGTAGGCACAAGGCCTTCTCCCATTTGCTTCGTCCACCCATATTCACTTAAGATTGCTAAAAGTATAACACAGCTATAAAATAATAACAATGTTTTTTTATGTAAAGTTTTAAACAGTAGATTTGACCAAACCAAGTAATTTCTTTATAATAGGTGCAACAAAGAAAGGTGGCAATTATGGATATACCTTTAGTATCGACAGAAATAATGATTGCAGTTCTGGTACTTTTGATTTTTCTATCAGCATTTTTTTCCTCTTCCGAGACGGCCCTATCATCTTCTAGCAAAATACGTCTGAAGAATTTAGCCAAGAGTCCGGACTATCCTCGCGCCTCTAAGGTATTGCGCCTTTTGGAGGATTTTGATGACGCCCTCTCGACTATTCTTATTGGTAACAATATTGTCAATATTTTGGCAGCTTCTATAGCCACCGTTATTTTTACTCAATATTTCGGTGTACAAGGTCTGGCTTGGGCCACAATCGTAATGACTGTCGTGGTACTTATCTTTGGCGAAATTCTCCCCAAGAGCCTAGCCAAGGACCATCCAGAGGTATTCTCCATGTGGTGTTATCCTTATCTGCGCGTCTTAATTTTTATTTTTACTCCTTTTAATCTTTTTTTTACCTGGTTAAAAGATGTCATCAGAAAGATTTTCAAAACTGGTCGTAAGAGAGGCATCACTGAGGATGAATTGCTTATCATGGTTGATGAAGTTCAGAACGAAGGTGGCATCAACAAACAAGACAGTGAACTAATTAAATCTGCCATTGAGTTCAGTGATATCCGCGTCAAAGAAATTCTAACTCCTCGTGTAGACATCGTAGCAGTCGATATTACTGCTAGCAACTACGACATCCTACATACATTTACTAGCCATGGTTTCTCTCGTCTACCGGTCTACCGCGAAGATATTGACCATATTGTGGGACTCATTCATGCCAAAGATTTCTTCACCACTTATATCAATAACCCTAATTTTAAATTAGAGCGTGTAATCAAAAATGTTGCCTTTGTGCATAACTCCACCAAGATATCTCTAGTCCTCAAGAACCTGCAGGACACCAAAGTAGAAGTCGCTATAGTCTTAGACAGCTACGGTGGTGTGAAGGGCATGGTTACTACTGAAGATATCGTAGAAGAATTAGTGGGAGAAATTTGGGACGAGCATGATATGATCGTAGCTAACTTCCACAAAATAGGTGACAATCGTTATTTAGTCTCCTGCAACTCTAATCTGCAAAACGCTAGTCTGCATGACCTCTTTCGCTATTTGGGCTTGGACTTGGATTTGTACAATCTCGAAAACAACTCTATCAGCGGCTGGGTAGTAGATATGCTAGGCGAGATACCCAAGAAAGGTGATTCTTTTGATTATCGCGACTTGCATGTGACCATCAACAAAACCAACGTTCATCGTGTACTGGAAATAATAATTGAAAAAATGCCCTTTGCAGCAAAAACCGGAGCCCCATCATAAGGGTTCCGGTTTTATTTTTAGTAAAAGTTTAATTCAGTTGGCTCTAATATCTCTTCCACACCTTTGTCCTGGGGTGAACGTCGACACTTCAGATACAATATTACTTTACCATTTTCCTGTAAACGTACGCCAAAAACTGCCACAGTCTGCACGGACTTATCAAGGTCTTTGCCCTCACGATAAATGCTATTATCGGGTCCTTCATTTTTGTCTTCGCTAAAAGCAATGAAATCATCTAAGGTAAATGGTCGGTCACTATGAGACAGCAAATCCGTAATGCGAGCATAACGGTGAGCGCTGCTAGTACCAATCTTGGTATTGTAAGCCAGGCTCTCTGGTAGCAAATAATGGTTAGTATGAGCTAATGTGCCTGAGGTTACTACCTTCACCGCTTGTTGACCGGTAGGCAATATTTCGAGGTAGGCTATTTTATCCTTATCCGCCACCATCAAATTGACTGGATGATTATAAATCTGTGTTTTTATTCGGAGTACTTGGTCCACACTAGCACAAAATCGCAAAATATATTCCAAAGCATCCGGCTTGCCCGCTCTATGATACCAAGAAAAAATACCACGCTGGGCCTTAGGTACAGAACCAGCCGTAGACGTACAGGCTACCAGTCCCTTCTCATTCACTCCTGCAGCTAAAAAGCTATAATATTTACCACTAAACAAACCATAATAGCGATAACCACTGACAGGAATCATCATCGCGCCCTTTTGATGATAAGGTCTAAAATCCCGTACTTTAATCAACAAGCTGCCACCTTGCTCCACGTAGTCTTGTCCTGTTGCTGCAAAAAGCGTACACGCAGTAGCTTGGAGAGGAACTATACAGGCCAAAAACAAGGAAACGACGACAAGCAGAGTTTTCATTTTTTTTCACCCCGACAGAAAATTGCTTTTCTAATTAAATCAATCACTATAAACGCAAGGGCAAAGGAGATTACTACTGCCCATTCGTTACCTTCTAATGGTTTGGTGCGCAAAACCTGACCACCAAAATAAGTTATAGCAATCTGTACTACCACTATCAGACCCATAATACGCAAGAACGCTGTATTATGATTAATGTTCTCGAACAAATCCAAACCAGTTACCCTAACATTAAAACCATTGGCCACTGCCATAAAAATATATGCGCAGAAAAATCCCGTATAAGTGTAAATATGGTCCGGAGCATCTCTAAACAAGTGGTCTAACTGAGGACTTAAGAAAAAGAGCATCGCCATAGCCGTCATAAAGCAACCACCCCAAAGAATGGTTATACCCATTTGGCGGCTAATAATAGGAGCACTTCTTTGCTTTGGTTTTTCCTTCAAGTATTTCTCCAAGGCTGGCTCACCACCAAAGGCCAGAGCAGCTAGAGTATCCATAACTAAATTAACCCAGAGAATCTGCGTAATAGTCAAAGGCTTTTCAATACCTACAAAAGGCGCCAAGAAATTAATAGCTACCGCAGAGAAATTAATTGTTAGTTGGAAAACTACAAACTTACAAATAGAATTATAAATAGTACGTCCATACAAAATAGCTTTCTTGATGCTAAGGAAATTATCATCTAGGATAACTATATCCCCTGCCTCTTTGGCTACTTCAGTACCACTGCCCATGGCAAAACCCACATCAGCCTTCTTCAGTGCCGGAGAGTCATTAACGCCGTCACCAGTCATGCCTACTACCAAATTAAGCTCCTGCGCCAAACGCACCAGACGAGATTTGTCTAGTGGCAACGCCCTAGCCACAACTCGCAAATTAGGTAAGTGTTGCTTGACTTCTTCGTCACTTAATTGAGCTAATTCGTCTGAGGTCCAAACTACATCTTGGTCTGATTGCAATAATCCGGCATCTTTGGCAATGGCCATGGCCGTTTCCCTACGGTCACCCGTGATCATAACTACCTGTACCCCAGCGCCGCGTACCTGACCAATGGCTTCTACCGCCTCTGGGCGAACATCGTCACGAATACAGGCAATGCCTATCAATTCCAAACCACTATGTGGCAATTGCTCTTCTATCAAAAGAGTGGGATAAGTAAAAAGCCCAAGCATGCGAATGGACTGGCTGGCATAATGCAACATTTTTTTATCCAGCTCTGCCTTTAATTCTTCTGTCAAAGGTAAGGTGTTGCCTGCCTCATCGTAATATGTATCAGCGTACTGAATTAGCTTCTCCGGTGCACCTTTAATCAAAGTTAAGTTATATTTGCCGCTTACCGCTACAAAGGAATATTTATTAGTACTATTAAAAGGGCAGAAATAATCTTTGTTCAATTGCAATTCTTCGCGGTAGTCACCCAAATAATTACCCAAAGCAACTTCGGTCATATTCCCGCCTATTATCTTGCCTTCCGCCACTGCCGCTGAAGTATTTAATAAACAGTTAGCATAGGCTAGTCCTTTGATATTTTGCGGCAAGGCTTGGAAGCTGTCATATTTCTGACCACTGCCCAAGAAGAAATCTACCACTTCTAGCTTACCCTTGGTAATGGTGCCTGTCTTATCTGTAAAGAGCAAATTCAAACTGCCTGCTGTCTCAATACCTACTAATTTACGTACCAAGACATTATCATTGAGCATTTTTTTCATATTGCGCGAGGATACGATGGCTACCATCAGTGGCAAACCTTCCGGCACCGCCATAACGATAATAATAATACCCAAGATGGCCGCCTGCACCAAATCGTTAACCACTACCGCCCCATTACTAAAATACGCACTTAGAGATGGAGCATGATAAATATGTCTAAGCATTACCGCTACAGCAATCAAGATACCGCCGGTATAGCCCACAGTACTAATATGATTTGCCAGACCCTTGAGCTTAAGCTTAAGCGGGCTATCACGTTCATCATCCTTAAGTTCCTGCGTAAGTTGCCCATAAACTGATTTATCACCTATTGCTTCAGCTTGCATGACGGCTTGGCCTTCGGTAACCACGCTACCGCGAAAAACCTTATAATCATCCAAGAAGTCTATTTTACCCTGCCCCCACACAAAATCAGCAGGTGCAATTTGCTTCTCAGCTTCTTCGCTTTCGCCGTTGAGAGCAGCCTGGTCCACTTTCACTTGTCCAGAGAGCAAAATACCATCTACAGGAACCTTATCACCTGCTTGCAAAATAATGGCATCGCCTTGGACAATATCCTCAATATGTACTTCGACCGGACTGCCATCACGCCATACTTTACAATAAATGCGGCTGGCCTCTTCTTGCAATTTCTGAAAAGCTGATTCATTACTGTATTCAGAATAGGTACTCACCAAAGTCGCCAGCAAAATAGCCACAAAGATACCCACACTCTCAATCCAATCTCCATGTCCTGTAAACACAAATACCAGATTAATTAATAGTGCAAAGATTAAAATGCGAATAATGGGGTCTTGAAAATTACTCCACAGCTTTTGTAGAAAAGTAGCCTGTGGCGGTGTGGTAAGAGCATTACTACCATATTTTTCTCTAGCTGTTTGTACTTGTTCAGTGGTTAAGCCAAACTTTTGAACAGTCATTATAACATTGTCTCCTTCTTACTTGTTCCCTCAATTATATATTTGACAAATTATGCCCACGATTAAAAAGGCCCGGTTTTAGCACCGAGCCCTTTACTACTTTTTTATTCCTTACCCCAAATTGCTTTCATCAACTTAGGATACTCTTCTGTAAGATGTTTGAGAATGACATCGATTACTGCATGAACGATATTCACATCAAAAGTTTCGCCGGTACTGGGCATGCAACTATCCAAGCACAAATTACCATTATCACCTACATAGTATTTGAATACTTTGAATTTTTGATTCAAATCATTTAACATATGCTCTACATCACCGCGATTTTTATCATTTACCACTTTTTCTGCTACCAAAACTTGAAACATGGTATAAATGCTATCATCTACCACCAACATAGAGGGAAGCTTTTGACCTTGTACTTCTAAAAAGGCACGATAAACAACGCTGTGCATTTCATTCTTTACTTCTTCGACACCAAAACAAGTTATCTTGTTATCCGTTAAAAACGTATTCCATTTTTCTGCTTTTGTGTTCATTCCAACATCTCCTCAACAAGAAATAGTATCTTACAGCGTTAAGTATAACACATTTTTTAGCAAAAGGCACACCCCAATAAAGGCACTATTACCGCTAAGAATATTGTATACATTAACTATACACTTTCATCTACTTGACAGCTGTATTATAATTATTTCTGTAACTTTTGTATCTTGAGGGGGAACATATTATGAACGATAAGAGAACGGGCTTGCCCACCAAACAGGGTTTATATGACCCTTGGTTTGAGCACGATGCCTGTGGCGTAGGCGTAGTAGCTAATATCAAGGGCCGCAAATCGAATGAAATTCTCAGACAAGCACTAATAGTATTGCACAACATGGATCACCGCGGTGGTCAAGGAGCAGACAGTCACTCCGGTGACGGTGCCGGTATATTGTTACAAATACCACATGCTTTTTTTGTCAAAGAATGCCTCAAGCAGGATATTGTTCTGCCTCCGAGCGGCCATTATGCCGTTGGCTTTATGTTCTTGCCGCCCGACATCGTAGAGCGAGAAAATGTACAACGTCATTTTGAAAATATCGTCAAAGAGAATAACCAAGAAGTTCTTGGTTGGCGACAAGTACCCGTAGACGCTAGTATTTTAGGAGAGAAATCTCGGCAGAGCCAACCTTATATGCTCCAAGTAATCATCAAAGCCAGTGCCAAAATCATCGACAGGCTCCCTGTGGATGATAACGCCTTTGAGCGTATTCTCTATATTATACGCAGAGAAGCAGAGAATATTATTCGCTATGGCAATCTGCGCGGTGGTAAATATTTTTATATATCCTCTCTATCTTCACGCACTATTGTCTATAAGGGTATGTTAACTACCGGACAATTAAGTACCTATTATTTAGATCTGCAAGATGCCGCAATGGAGACTGCACTAGCACTGGTACATTCCCGTTTTAGCACCAATACTTTCCCTAGCTGGGAAAGAGCTCATCCTTATCGCTATCTGATGCATAATGGTGAAATTAATACCTTACGCGGCAATATTAATTGGATGCGGGCACGCCAAACCATGTGCGGCAACAGTTTATGGGGCAAGAATATCAAAAAGATATTACCTATCATTGACGAAACCGGTAGTGACTCCGGTATGTTTGATAATTGTTTGGAATTTCTGGTTATGTCCGGCCGCAGTCTACCCCATGCCGTCATGATGATGATACCGGAGCCTTGGAGCAAAAACCCACATACCAATCCGGAGCTCAAAGCCTTCTTCGAATACCATAACTCTCTTATGGAGGCGTGGGACGGCCCTGCCGCTATGGCTTTTACCGATGGCAGAACTATTTGTGCTGCCCTCGACAGGAACGGGTTGAGACCTTCGCGCTACTACATTACCAAAAACGACACCATTGTGCTAGCTTCCGAAGTTGGGGTGGTCAATCTTGACCCTCATGACATAATTACCAAAGATAGACTGCGTCCCGGACGTATGTTGGTCATAGACACGGTACAAGGCAAGATTATCGATAACGATACTATCAAAAATACTATCGCCCAAGAACATCCTTACCAACAATGGTTGGATGAAAATTCCATAAAACTAAAAAACATTAAACTTCATACCCCCCTACCTAAGCCTAATAAAGAAACCTTGTTAAAACGTCAAGTAGCCTTCGGTTATACCTTAGAGGATTTGAATAAATTTATTAAACCCATGGCTCTCAAAGCCTTAGACCCTCTAGGCTCCATGGGTAATGATGCACCCTTGGCTGTACTGTCCTCTCAACCCCAGTTACTTTTTAATTATTTCAAGCAGCTCTTTGCCCAAGTAACCAATCCTCCTATTGATGCCATTCGCGAAGAAGTATTCACCGATACTACCAGCGGCATTGGGCCAGAGAAAAATCTCATTGACCCACAAAGTGACAGTTGCCAACAAATATCGGCTGAATCTCCTGTACTTAGCAATGAGGAACTTGCCAAACTAAAAAATATCAACCTGCCCAATTTCCAGGCGGCAACCCTACCTATGCTCTACCCTGTAGCCCAGGGAGGTGCCGGTCTTAAGTCCGCTTTGGACAAGCTATGCAAAGATGCCGACCGTATGATTGCTGTGGGCAAATGTATTCTTATTCTCTCAGATAGAGATTTGAGCGAAGAGCAAGCTCCTATACCTTCTCTCTTGGCTTGCGCTTGTCTCCACCATCATTTGATTCGCAAAGGTACCCGCCTCCAAGCCAGTATCATCCTTGAATCGGCTGAGCCACGCGAAGTACATCATTTCGCTCTTCTTTTAGGCTATGGTGCTAGCGGCATTAATCCATATCTAGCTTTTGAAACCTTAGGAGATATGTGCAACAATGGTGTCTTGCCTAATATTTCCTTGGCAGACGCTACCGAGAACTATATCAGTGCCTGCACTCATGGTATTGCCAAAGTTTTGTCCAAAATGGGCATTTCTACCGTTCAAAGCTATCGCGGTGCCCAAATATTTGAAGCTTTGGGCATCAGCCAAGCAGTTATAGAAGAGTATTTTACCGGCACTCCTTCTCCTTTGGGCGGCATTGGCCTCAACGAGATTGCCTCTGAAGTGAAGTTGCGTCATCAGCAAGCCTTCTCTCAAGAAAACCTGGGCTATGACAGCTATCTTTCCGGTACCGCTTACCAATATCGTGACCAAGGAGAACAGCACATCCTCAACCCAGAAACTATCATTAAATTACAACGAGCTTGCCAAACTAATAATTATAATCTTTTCAAAGAATTCAGTAAGGAATTATCCGGTGAGCACTATACCACCATGAATTTGAGAAATCTGTTGACCTTCTCTCCCCAGCGGCTGCCTATTCCATTGGATGAAGTTGAGTCCATAGAAAGCATTTGCCATCGCTTCAAAACAGGCGCTATGAGCTATGGCTCCTTAAGTCAAGAGGCCCATGAATGTCTTGCTATCGCAATGAATTTCTTAGGTGGTAAAAGCAATACTGGCGAAGGCGGCGAGGACCCTTCTCGCTTCCGCGCTATGGCCAATGGCTACAGCAAGCGCAGTTCCATTAAACAAGTAGCTTCCGGACGCTTCGGCGTAACTAGCAACTATCTGGTCAACGCTGATGAAATACAAATCAAAATTGCTCAGGGCGCTAAACCAGGTGAAGGG